>CAZXBD010000131.1:0-1604 GCA_964638305.1 uncultured Geobacteraceae bacterium
CTTCTGGAGCAAAGCCTTTAAACAACGATGTTACGATGGACCGAGTGACTGACCTGACTACAGGCTTGCAGATAGGTCTCAAGCCCGTGAACGGTTACCATGCGGCCTACCAGGACAACAAAGAAGAAATAGAGACATCGATAACGGCCGTCTACGACAAACTAAGCGGCATAGACACAGTGACCTCACGTGCACTGGTGCGTGAAACAGCCAAGCAGATGGATGAATCGGTGCGCGCCATGGGCGGCGCCTGTACACCGTGGCTGCCTGGCTATCGGATCAAAGTGCTGGACGGCAACTGTATCGAAGCAACGCACCATCGAATCAAGGAATTAAGAGGGACCGGTGCTGGCGCCTTGCCGGGAAAATCGTTGGTCATCTACGAACCGGAGCTGGAGATGGCGACCGACGTATTTCCTTGCGAAGACGGGCACGCGCAAGAGCGCTCACTGCTGAGTGAGGTGCTGCCCACGTTGGAGCCCCGGGATACCCTGATCATGGATCGCAACTTCTGTGTGCGTTATTTTCTTCACGGCATCAGCGCCCGAGAGGCCTACTTTATCTGTCGACAACACAAGGGATTGTCTTGGGAAGAGGACGGCGAAGAGCGTTTTATCGGGCGCAGTGAGAGCGGTGCGATCTATGAGCAGTGGGTCAGGGTAAGCGATAGCGAGGGGAATACACGTCGATTCCGCCGAATTCGTTTGGTCTTGAAAAAAGCCACGCGTGATGGCGACAAGACATTGATCCTGCTGGCGAACCTATCCAAAACAGCCGCGCATGCCAAACAGATTGCAGAGATGTACCGCAAGCGCTGGACCATAGAGACCGCCTTCCAGGAACTCGAGGCTCACCTTCATTCTGAAATCAACTCACTGGGTTACCCCAGGGCAGCGCTTTTTGGATTCTGTATTGCGCTGGTCGCCTACAATGTCCTTGCTGTCGTCAAGGCGGCACTGCGCAGCGTTCACGGTGAGGAGAAGATTGCCAATGAAGTATCAGGCTACTATCTGGCCGGTCATCTCGGAAGAACCTATGACGGCATGATGATCGCAATACCTGAAGAGGAATGGTCTATCTTTCAAATGATGAGCATGAAAAAATTCATCCGTACATTGCAGCAGCTTGCCAACAAAGTGAACCTGGCCAAATTTAAAAAACACAAGAGAGGCCCAAAAAAACCAAAAACAAAACGAGACCGCAATTCAAGCCAGCCTCATGTTTCTACTGCCAAGCTGCTCAAGGGCTGAAATGAACACCTTGAAAGGGCTGGTTTCTGATCCTAAGCTATGAGATTGCCACGCTTCTCTCGCAGTGACGAGGGTATTTCAATTAATCAGAATATACTATCCTACTTTCCGCACATTTTGATTCGGACTTTTTCTCAATTTTCTAGAGTGAAAATGTTTAGTATTCAGCCTGCAGCGTGTTTGGAGTGACGCCTATAACGCTGATTCAAGCCACCTTTTGCCAATAGCTTTTCTCTGTCATACCCAGCAGCGCAAGTGTTTCTTTGTGTAGATCGGTGATTTCATCACGGTAGACTTTGATCACCTGGTTACCTTCGACGACCCGGTAGTTGGAAATATCCTGAAAACGCTCAA
>CAZXBD010000132.1:0-24816 GCA_964638305.1 uncultured Geobacteraceae bacterium
TCAGGCGCGATTTGAGATTACGCTGGACACTACGCGGCGTCAGCCTGCCGCCACGGGCATTGAGAAACAGGGGTTCTTCTGCACCGGGCATCCCTCTGGCTTCAAGATAGGACAACAAGGCGCTCTTCGCCTTACCACCAATCGGCACGATCCGCTCCTTACGCCCCTTGCCGAGCACGCGGACGAGCTGTTCGCGCAAATCAATAGAGCCTATATCCAGGCCGGTCAGTTCACTGACGCGCAACCCACTTGAATAAAAGAGTTCAACGATGGCACGGTCACGTAAATCGAGCAGGCCGGTTCCGTAACCACGTTCCATCAGTGCTGCAGCCTCATCCACCGAAAGAGTTTTCGGCAGGTACCGGTTCAATTTCGGCGTCGACAAACCTTCGGCCGGGTTTCTCGACAAGCCACCCTCCCGAACCATGTAGCGAAAAAAAGTTCGCAGCGTTGAAAGCTTTCTAGCTATTGAGGTTCTCTGATTGTCCTTGTGCAGTTCAGCTAGATATCGTCGCAACAGGAAGTTATCGATCCGGGCCAGCGCATCTCGACTGGAACCACCATGCCGCTCCAGAAAACGTCGAAATTCCCCAAGATCACGCAAGTAGGCAGCGCGGGTATGCGTTGAGAGGTTGCGCTCATCGGCAAGGTGCCTGCTGAATTTTTCAATCCATTCCTGCATCGCTTTCACCTCGAAGAACAACTGGACCATCTATCTGCCAGGTTTCTACAAGAATCTAACACAGAGCATTGTTGTCTCGTAAGCCTTATGTTGATTGACGACCCCACAAACGCATGAGATAATCTCCGTACCATGACAACTCTTTTTAGCCTGTTATACATTCTGTCAAAGATCACGGTCTGCCTAGTCGCCCTGACCGTTCTATTAAGTTATTGCGTGGCCTGGTATGAACGGGCCAACTCGCGACCGGACCTGATTGACCAGCGCTTCACAACCCGTGGCCTCTTTACTGCCTTCTGGCTGATGATTCAGGAAACAGGGTGCTTGCTGCTGACAATTCTGATGCGACCGTTCGGATGGCTTCAACCAAAGTTTCCGGAGGCGGAACTGGATGCAAAGCCCCCCGTCATCCTTCTGCATGGCCTTTTCCAGAATCGCAGTTGCCTCTTCTGGTTGCAATACCGCCTGCGTTGTTCCGGCTACCGGCAGGTTATCAGTATCAATACGCCTCCCTGGCGGGATATGGAAACCTCGACCGAGGGTCTGGCCAAGAAGGTCGATGAACTTCGCATCAAGCTGAAAGTAACAAAGGTTATCCTGATCGGCCATTCGATGGGTGGGATGATCACCCGCAATTATGTTCAGAATCGTGGCGGCGCGGCCTATGTGCACGGCATGGTCACTCTTGGGTCTCCGCATCATGGCTCCAAGTTGGCTCCGTTTGCCCTGTCGCCCATGGGTAAGAGTCTTCTCCCGGGCTCCAGGTTCCTGGTTGAATTCAACAGCATCACCTGGCCGAAAGAGACACCGGCCGTCTCAATCTTCACCCGCTACGACAACATTGTCCTGCCTGCGGATTCGGCCAAGATGAAGGGCGCGGAGCAGGTCGAACTCGATGGCATGGGGCACACTGCCCTGCTTTTTCACCCCCGATCACTACAGGCGATTATTGATGCCTTAAACAAAATAACCACATGAAAACCCTGCAGATCACAAGCAGCAAACATATTGAGATGATCGACATCACCCGTGAAGTCCGCAACGTCATTCTTGAGCAGGAGATCTCTGGCGGTCAGGCTGTTATCTTCACGCCTCACACGACTGCCGCAATCAGCATCAACGAAAACGCCGACCCGGATGTCTGCCGTGACATGATCATGGGACTCAACAAATTAGTGCCGCTCCAGGATGGCTACCGTCATCTTGAAGGCAATAGCACAGCCCATATCAAAAGCAGTCTGTTCGGTGCCAGCGAAACTCTCATCATTAATAACGGAGAGATCTTGCTCGGGACCTGGCAGGGTATCTATTTCTGCGAGTTTGACGGACCTCGCCAGCGGCTCGTACATATCAAGGTCACTGGCACATGAGCCTGTCAGTCTCGCTGCAAGCCCTGAATGATTATGATCCAGAACGTGTACAGGACGCCTTGCATCAGCTTCTTGAGCCCCTGGGTGGCATAGGTTGCTATGTCAAACCGGGCCAGAAGATCCTGATTAAACCGAACCTTCTCGCAGGTAAAGCGCCAGAGAAAGCCGTCACAACCCATCCAGAGATTGTTCGTCAGGTTACCCTGATGGTTCAAAACGCTGGAGGAGAGGTGACCATAGGTGACTCACCGGGGCTCGGCAAACCGGAAAACGTTGCCCGCAAATGCGGCATTCTTGAGGTGGCGGAAGAAACAGGTGCCCATTTTTCACCCTTTGAAGAATCAGTACCGATCCGTCTGCAGGCGGGCACATTTCATCATCTCGAAGTCGCCAGAGAAGCTTTGCAGACAGATGTAATTATCAACTTGCCTAAACTCAAAACCCATCAGATGATGGGATATACGGGAGCGGTCAAGAACCTGTTCGGGCTGGTGGTCGGCATGCGTAAAGTGCGACTGCACCTTCAGGCCGGGACCGACAAAGCGTTCTTTGCCCTGATGCTGCTTGAGTTGGCCGAACGTTTCAAGCCTGCGTTGACAATTATGGACGCAGTCGTCGGCATGGAGGGTAACGGCCCCGGCAATGGCGATCCGATCCATTTAGGCGCATTGATCGCATCACCGGATCCCATTGCACTTGACACGGTCGCCACCGCAATGGTCAGCCTGCCGGAACAAAGTGTCTGGACGCAGAAAGTTGCCCGGCAGACAGGGCGCAAGGGCCTGTCTATGAAGGAGTTGAATCTTTACGGTACTCCACATGCAAAGCTGAAGAAGAGTCAGTTCCGTCCAGCAAAAAACTCCGACATCAACTTTGGCCTGCCAACACCCGTTAAGAATCTTTTAAAAAATGCCATTACGGCACAACCTGAAATCACCCGGGCCTGTCAACGCTGCGGCCATTGCGTGACACATTGCCCGCCAGAGGCAATGACAATGGACAGCCATGGCGTCAAAATCGACTATGACCGTTGTATCCGTTGTTTCTGTTGCCAGGAACTTTGTCCACACAACGCAATTGAAACTCACCAGGGGCTGGTGTTACGTCTGGCAGATTTCATAAATAGTCGTCGTCAGGTCTGAGCAGGCGGCAGGACATATCAACTCAACGAATGGCCCCGGGAAATGACTATGAAACGCACCTTTGTCGTGATTCTGCTGGCGCTCACTCTCTCTGCATGCACCGGCCTTCGCCCGGCCCCCCTCGAGGTCCAACTTGCCGGGCTTGAGATTACGGAGATGTCTTTGAGTCATGCCAACTTCCTGGCAACTTTGAGACTCTTCAACCCCAACGACATTGCCCTCAACATCGAGAGTATAAAATTCACACTTTTCCTCAACGAGGTCCGCATAGCCAAAGGCCTGACGGCAAAAGATTTTTCGATCCCTGCAGAGGAAAGCGAAGAAGCCACCATCCGCCTTTCCACGAGCTTTTTCGATCTCTTTCAACTCACACGCAAGCTGCAAAACCAGGACGAAATCACCTTTCGCATTGCAGGAGAGGTCAAGGTTGGAGGGTTTGGCCTGTTTGGCATAACCGTCCCTATTGAACGTGAAGGTTCTCTACCTTTGTCCAACAGCCTGGACCAGTTACGCCCTGCCCCGCCTCTCACTGCCCCAGAATCCATTTGAACTTCAGACCTAGCCGCAAGTAACTCCTTTAGGAATTTTATTTATCAAATCTTTAAGAAACAGTGTTTTATAATTTTATGAATTAGTCTATAATACTCCATACTTTTTCAGATAATCCCATATTTTATGCGCAATGGAGACATAATATGCTGTTTGTTTGGGAAGACGAATACAAGACAGGGATCGTTGAGATTGATGAGGACCACAAGGGATTGGTCAATTTGATTAATGACCTTTACGAAGCAATGCAGGACGGTACTGGCGGGGCACTACTCCTGCCGATATTCTCGGCTCTCAAGCGTTACACTGAAACCCACTTTGCCAAAGAAGAACTACATATGGTCAGGTGCGACGTTCCTGACCAGGAGAAACATGTTAAGGAGCACAAGCTACTGGCGACAAAGCTTGCCGACCTGGAAACCAGGCATCGCAACGGCGAAGCGGCCATATCCCTGCAAACTTTGACTTTCCTGCGTGATTGGCTAAAAAACCACATTTGCGTCGTTGACAAGGCAATGGCCTCACAACTTCAAAGCTGAGAGAGTCGGTACGGGAACAAGCAACAAAACGGGGGGCGCACTATAAATGCAGCCCCCCGTTGACATAAATATCAAGCTCTTGATTAACGACGGTTTTGGCTTGACTGGGACGACCAGCCTCCACAGTCAGGAGATCAGACCTGCACCACCTCTTTAACCTCGGGGAGTTTGTCTCTGAGAGTTCTTTCGATACCCATCTTTAGTGTCATGGTTGACATGGGGCAGGAGCCACAAGCTCCGGTCAACCGGACGCTGACAATCCCGTCATCACTGACATCAACCAACTCCACGTCGCCACCGTCGGCCTGCAATGCAGGACGAATCAGCTCCAGAACTTCCTGAACCTTTTCTTTCATCGAATTGTTCTCCTTAGATTGTGTTGTTATAAGTACCAGTATACCTGCTTTATATAACTACAGTAAACTCTACTTGCCCAGTGTATCAAACAGAACCTGTTTTGCAGCCATTCAGATTACGAAGATCGTCTCCACATGGAGGCTGGGCACAAATATGGAACGTTCAACTGAAGGGAATCGCCTCGATCGATCGACTGCAGGACAATTCCGGAATACCGACATTTTTGCCTTGGACGAGAACTTTGAAGGTTTCTCCCATACCGGCATCCGGCATAATCAGGTTCTTGAGCGACAGGCGCAGAGCCCTCGCTTCCCTCTCGTCGGTCGCAGCAGCTTCCATGCGAACCAGCTCTTCAAAAAAACCAAGGCCCAGCAGGAAACGATATTGTTCACCAAACCAGAGCGTATTCAAGCCCTCTTCACTTCCGGCTTTCTGTAAAGCGGAGAAATCGACGTGTGCCGTGATATCTTTTTCGCCAAGCAGTCCATAGGGATTATCATCTGCCTGATGGCGATGGTAGCACATCAGGGTACCATCCCGCCGATGTGGCGCGTAAAGTTCTTCTGTCGGATAACCGTAATCAATGGTCATCACGAAACCCCGCTCGATACGCTGCGCGACATGGCGCATCCAATCAGGGGCGGCCAGATTGGCCTCAGCCCGATTCCCCTCAATAGGGCCGCAACCGAGCCAACAGAAGTACTCCTCAAGACGGGGGTCAAGAGAGGGTCGCACCTCTTCGACAAAAGCATCTCCCCGGCTGACAACGAACACTTCATGAAGCTCTCCAGAACGCTTCTCTACCAGATGTACTGGAAAGGCATCAACCAGTTCATTTGAGAGAAAGCAACCCGTTTTAATCGACCAGTCTCTCTCCTCGCTCCAGTCCAGCTTGCTGAGATGGGCATCAAGATTCCGGGTCTGACGTTGACGATTATCCTGACTGACTTCGATCAGGGTATAAGTTAACCGGGCATAAAGCTCGGGAGCTTCTTCGGCCAAAGAATCGAGGATGTCCAGGGCCAGATGACCTTCCCCGGCACCCTGCTCTACAATCTGGAAGCCTTCGGCAGCGAGCACCCCCGCCATCTCCACCAACTGACGTGCCACCAGGCGGCCAAAGAGCGCATTCACACTGCTGGAGGTAAAGAAATCTCCCGCCTTGCCGATCCGATCCCGTGAGGCCATGTAATAGCCGTACTGCGGATGATAAAGCGCTTGTGCCATAAAACCCGCAAAGCTAACCCCGTCGGCAGCCTGAGCCTGCTGATGCAGAAGAACGGCCAGAGGTGAAGTATTGGCTTGTGATGGCATTTGCTGTGTCATAAACGTTGGGAGCCTCCTGAATCGATCAGGCAGTTTAGCTCAGCCAAGAAAGGAGTACAAGTGCGATCAGGTCACGCAAAAGAAGTTTAAAAGGCCGCCATAAGCGCGGCAGGGTTGTTGGAGAAAAGACCAGACACACCTGCCCTGACCAGACTTTTTGCGAGAGGAACATCATCAACCGTCCAGACAAATACGGGGATTCCGGCACGCACGCAGGCGGCAATCATCGGGCGATTTATGCGATTGACTGCCGGGTTAAAGGAACAGGCTGAGAGTTCCCTGGCGACATGAAGGGCATGGCGCCAGTTGCCCACACCGAAAAGGACCGCCAGCGACAAGGATTTGTCCATGCAACGCAAACTCTGCAGAAGTTTATAATCGAACGAAGAGACGACGATATCAGCAGCAGGATAATGACCAAGCATTTCAAGCACGGCCATTCCGGCACGAAAGTCTTTAAGCTCCAGATTGAGCCGTAATTGTTTACCGAAGGTATTCAGGACGTCTTCCAGGAAGGGGACCGGCTCATCGAAGAAGTCTGCAGAAAACCAGCTGCCGGCATCAAGTTTCTGAAGCTGCCTCGAGCTCGCCCTGGCAACAGGCCCTAAACCATCAGTTGTCCTGTCCAGCGTCTCGTCGTGGATAACAACCGGCACACCGTCGCGGGTCAGATGGATATCCAGTTCAAGGCCGTCAGCACCACTCTCAAGTGCCGCGCTGAATGCCGCCAAGGTGTTTTCCGGAGCCTGCGCGGAGGCTCCACGATGAGCCCATAAGAAGGGACGAATCATACCTGCTATACTTTCAATCATTCAAACACGCGAATACGAACCTACAAACGGAGCCGAAGGAATCGATGCGAGTTGACCTGCTTGTAATTTTTCTGGGCCTGGTCTTGATCATAGCCATGGTTCTGACATTACTTTTCGGCCGGGAGTACAGTCGGCATGGTTACGGAGCTGTCCCGCGCGCGCCTACGGGAACGCCCATGACCTGCCCTGTTTTCAATTTTAACCTTGCCACAAACCACGGGCCGCTTTCACATGGAGACTATGGTGCCCCCTGCAGGAACGGGTAGCCTTTTTGTGCCCAGGCATATATCCCGCCATTCAGATTATAGAGTTCGGGATAGCCCTGGCGCGCCAGATAATTAACAACCTGGGCGCTACGCGAACCGACGGCACAGTAGACTAGGATTGGCCTGTTTTTGGGGACCTCTGCCAAGCGTTTTACCAGTTGATCGATAGGTATCAGACGGGCGTCCTTGAGCCGGGCCTGTTGATACTCTCCGAAAGTGCGCACATCGAGCAAGAACAGATCCCTCCGTTGTTCAACCAGGCCAGAAGCTTCTTGAGGAGACAAATTGCGGGCGACCGCGGCATTGACAGAAGCGGGTAGAATAATAAGCAGTAGGACAACAGTAAAAATAAGCGGACATCTCATAAAGCACCTCTTGATATATTTTCTTTCCAAGTTATGGCTTAATTATATGCAAAAACCAATATTATTCCACCCCAAAAAGATTTGTCTTTGCCCATGAAAAATGTCATCATGTCTGGCGTTGTCAGAGAGTTTTTCCAAGGAGGGTCGAGATGGATCGCAATCTAGCACTTGAACTGGTCAGGGTTACCGAAGCCGCAGCCTTGGCCTGTGGTCGCTGGGTCGGCAAAGGCGACAAAATGTCTGCGGACGATGCAGCAACAGACGCGATGCGCCGTACACTCGACTCCATGGAAATTACCGGCACAGTGGTTATCGGTGAAGGCGAAATGGATGAGGCACCGATGCTTTACATCGGCGAAAAACTGGGCCGTGGCAGCGGCCAGGAAGTTGATATCGCAGTCGACCCCCTGGAAGGCACCAATATATGTGCCAAGGGACTCAATGGCTCGATCGCAACCATTGCCCTGGCGCCCCGGGGTTGTTTTCTACATGCCCCCGATATGTATATGGAAAAAATTGCAGTCGGGCCAACCGCCAAAGGGGCCATTGACATTAATGCTTCACCTACGACCAATCTTCAGAGAATTGCAGACGCTAAGCAATGTTATATCGAAGACCTTACTGTTGTCATCCTTGATCGACCTCGTCACGATAAGGCCGTATCAGAAATTCGCAAGGCGGGAGCCCGCATCCACCTGATCACCGATGGCGACGTTGCCCCGGCCATCGCTGCAGCAGTGGAAGGTAGTGGAGTGGACATGCTTTTAGGCATCGGTGGTGCGCCAGAGGGCGTGCTTGCCGCAGCGGCACTGAAATGTATGGGTGGCGATATGCAGGGTCGTCTGGTTTTCATGAATGATGAAGAGCGTGACCGGGCAAAAACAATGGGTATCGACGATTTCGACAAGGTTTACAAATGTGACGAAATGGCGGGCGGTGACGTTGTTTTTGCCGCTACAGGTGTAACCAGTGGTGACCTTCTGAGAGGAACCCGCTATTACTCCGGTGGAGCTGAGACACACTCTATCGTCTTGCGTTCCAAAACCCGCACCATCCGGTTTGTCGAGACCCGGCACAGTTTTGATTTCAAGCCTAAGTACTGAACAAAGACCGAACGGCTTTGGGCTTGTCAGAACCGTGGCAAATTGATAGTATCCCTCCAGGTTTCAATGTTTTGAGATGAGGTTTAAGCATGGCAATTATCACAATTTCCAGAGAGATGGGCAGTGGCGGCATTCCGATTGCCCATAAAGTAGCGGAACAACTAGGCTATCGACTGATTGATGGCGAGACAATCATGGAGGCTGCCGAGGCTTACGGTCTTTCTCCAGAGGCGGTCGAACAAGCGGATGAGAAACCCCCTCATTTCGTCGACACCCTCGACTCGAAGCAATCACTAGACCTACACCTGATAGAGTTGATCATTCTCGAGGCTGCCCTGAAAGGCAACGTGGTCATCTATGGTCGCGGTGGCCAGGATCTCCTTAAAGGCATCAACAGTGTCTTGCGGACTCGCATCATCGCTCCTTTCGAAGATCGCGTTGAACGTTGGGCAGAGCGCGAGTGGCTTGATCCTGACCGTGCCCGTTTCCTGGTGCGCAAGAGTGATCAGCAGAGAGCCGGTTTTATCAAATATTACTTTGACCGGGATTGGGAAGACAGCGTCTTTTATGACCTGATAATCAACACCCAGAGACTTTCTGAAGACAAGGCCGTTCAAATTATTTGTGACAGCGTCAAGGACGAGAATCTTGAAGGCATTAAGGCGAGCAGTAAAAAGGTCCTCTCTGACCTGATCCTACGTAAACGCGTTGAGATTGCAATCCTTTCGACAAACGATGTTGACGCTTATCTAATTGAAATTGAAGCAGTAAATGGAACCGTAAGCCTCTCAGGTCAAGTCCATTCAAGCAAAGAAAAGAAGGCGGCAGAAAATCTGGCCCGTACCGTTGACGGCTTGAGTGGTTTGCACAACAACATTGACGTCGTCGAGTACCGCACGAACCCTTCAGATCACTAAACTCTCCAGAAGCAGAGATGATTCGGAAGCCGGCCTGCAAGGTCGGCTTCTCTTTTTGCCCTGGTCAAAGACATGAATTAAACCACCGTCATCTCGTTTCTCGGACTTGTTCCCCGACAAGTCTCTATGCTAGGATGAGCTGATTTTTACACACTAGTAATTTTAAGGAGTAATGCATGGCCGGACACAGTAAATGGGCCAACATCAAGCATCGCAAAGGCGCTCAAGACGCCAAGCGCGGCAAGGTTTTCACCAAGGTTATTAAAGAGTTGACTGTGGCGGCCCGCATTGGTGGTGGCGATCCGGATGCGAACCCGCGACTACGCACAGCCGTCGACAAAGCCAAGCAGGTCAACATGCCGAAGGACAACGTAGACCGGGCCATAAAAAAGGGCACCGGTGACCTCGACGGCGTCAATTACGAAGAGGGTATCTTTGAAGGCTACGGCCCAGCAGGAGTTGCCATCATAGTCGAGTTTCTAACGGACAACCGTACCCGTACGGTTGCCGACGTTCGACACATTTTCAGTAAATATGGCGGGAACCTGGGCGTCAGTGGCTCAGTTGCATTCCTCTTTGATCGCAAGGGATTAATCGCTTTTTCTGCAGAAAACGACTTCGACCAAATCTTTGAAATCGCTCTCGAAGCAGGCGCAGAAGATGTTAAAGACGAGGAAGATGTCTACGAAGTTATTACGGAACCTGCTGATTTTATAGAAGTCCGAGAAGCCATGGCGGCAGCCGGCTTGCAGTGGGAAACAGCTGAAACGGCCATGCTTCCACAGAACCAGGTACAGCTCGAAGGCAAACCGGCAGAAACCATGTTGAAATTGATGGATGCCCTTGAGGATAACGACGACGTGCAGAATGTTTTCGCGAACTTCGATATCAGCGATGATGAACTTGCTAAAATCATGTAAAACAGCGAAGTGCGAAACGCGAAGTGTGAAAAAGCTTTTTCGCGCCTCACAACTCACACCTCGCGCCTCGCGATTATGAGAATTCTAGGGATCGACCCTGGCACCCGGATTACCGGCTTCGGCATTATTGACGTCGAGGGAAATCGTTTGCGCCATGTGGATAATGGCATCATCAAAACCCGTAGCAGCGACACCTTGCCCCTCAGGCTGAAAACAATTTACGATGGTCTGACATTGGTCCTCAAAGAATTTGCACCTGAGTCTGTCGCTGTAGAGCAGGTATTCCTGGCAAAAAACCCGCGTGCAGCATTAACGCTTGGGCATGCCCGGGGGACCGCAGTTATCGCCGCAGTGAACCTCGACCTGGATGTTCACGAATACTCGGCATTGCAAGTCAAAAGCGCAGTGGTTGGGTATGGACACGCCGCCAAACAACAGGTACAACATATGGTCAAGGCTCTTCTGAATCTCCCTGAAGTCGCTCAGGAGGATGCAGCCGATGCCTTGGCCGTAGCCATCTGTCATGCCAACAGTCGTACCCTTAACCAAACCTTCAGTAATGCCGGTCGCCGTTAACGGGCGTATTATGAATTCTTCACAGAAACCATCAACCGACAAAGAGAGCACCCCCTGATGATAGCTCTGGTTCGTGGCGCACTGGCTTATAAATCAATTGACCACGTGATCATTGACGTTGGCGGAGTCGGTTATCGCCTGTTCATTCCTTTATCGACCTTCTACTCAATACCTGAAACCGGCGAGATCAGCCTCTTTACACACACTCACGTACGTGAGGACACCCTGATGCTCTACGGCTTTCTAACTCTCGAGGAAAAAGATCTGTTTGTCACCTTGATTGGGATTTCCGGAATCGGGCCCAAACTGGCGGTCAATATCCTTTCGCATATACCCGCAGGAGATCTCAAAAGGGCTATTGCGACAGGAGATCTCAAACGCCTTTCCGGCTTGCCCGGGATTGGCAAGAAAACCGCCGAGCGCCTGGTCCTTGAGCTTAAAGACAAAATTGGTCCCGTTTGCGGGCTTCCGGACGAATCCGGCCAGATATCCGCAACGGGCGCCTCGTCTGGCGACCTGGTCAATGATGTTATTTCTGCACTGGTCAACCTTGGCTATAAGGAAAACCAGGCCCGAAAAGTTCTGGAAACCCTTGAACTGGCCCCCGGACTTACAACAGAAGAGGCCCTGAAAGGAGCACTGAAAGTTCTGATTCGGTAACTTTCAGCTTTATCCCCTATGGAAGAACGCCTGATTACAGCTGCAACCTCCGGTGATGATGGGCCCTTCGAACTGTCGCTGCGCCCGAAGGTTCTGACAGAGTACATCGGCCAGGGCAAAGCCAAGGAGAACCTCAAGGTTTTTATTGGTGCCGCCCGTGGGCGCGGAGAATCACTTGACCACGTTCTTTTCTACGGTCCTCCCGGCCTTGGCAAGACAACCCTTGCACATATCATTGCTGCAGAGATGGGTGTCAACATCAAAAGCACTTCTGGTCCCGTCATCGAAAAGCCTGGCGACCTGGCCGCGGTTTTAACCAATCTCGAGCCTGGTGATGTCCTGTTTATTGATGAAATCCATCGTCTTTCTCCAATTGTCGAAGAGATTCTCTATCCGGCAATGGAAGACTATCAACTGGACATCATGATCGGGCAGGGTCCTTCGGCACGAACCATCAAGCTGGACATCCCAAGCTTTACCTTGGTTGGCGCTACGACCCGCGCCGGCCTGCTCTCCTCGCCACTGCGGGACCGTTTCGGTGTTTTGAGCCGTCTGGAGTTCTACACCCATGAGGAGCTGGCGACGATAGTCACACGCAGTGCCGGAATTTTAGGTGTCACGATTGATTCTGCCGGTGCCGCAGAAATCGCCCGGCGCAGTCGTGGCACGCCACGAATAGCTAATCGACTGCTACGCCGGGTCAGGGATTTCGCCGAAGTCGATGGAGACGGCTCCATCGCGCAGGAGATGGCCGATCAGGCGTTGGTTCGCCTGGAAGTAGACCAACGTGGGTTTGATCAGATGGACCGACTGCTTCTTGAAACCATCATCGATAAATTCGGTGGGGGCCCGGTTGGCCTCGACACTCTGGCCGCGGCGATCGGTGAAGAGAAAGACACCATCGAGGACGTCATTGAACCATTCTTACTCCAACAGGGATTTATAAATCGAACGCCCCGCGGTCGGGTTGCCACCCATCAGGCCTACTCACATCTGGGGAGGACACCCGGGGCAAAGCCTCAGTCGGGATCACTTTTTGCGTAAAATCTCTATTGAGGGTTGAATTTTCTTTGTCACAAGAACAAATCTTGTGATAGTTTTCTCCTGTAGGGGGTGCATCAAGCAACTTGCCCTGCTGACACACCCCGAGGGCCGTCATGGTGACGGCCCTTTCCCTTTCAAAACCCCGAGAAACCATTAACAATATTCTATCCCTTTTTCGCAAACAGTTATAGTCTCTGCCTGGATAGATGACCCGGTTCACCTTGTTCTCGTCCAAACTTACACGAAAGCTTATGGACCCTACCCTGCTGCAACAGTTTCGCCAGCAATTGGCTTCCTGGATTGAATCCCGCATGGGTTCGCAACGTCTGCCATTTCAACGCCTTGAAATCTGCCCCGAGACCTTGACCGACAGAGGCAACCTCACTCCGGATCTTGTCCTCTGGATAAATCGCGACAGCCAACTGGCCGGAAGCATGATTTTACTGCCTGAGGTCGTCAATGAAAGGAGCCTCGCAGATGGGGTTTCCCTGGCCAGGGCTCTTGGTCTTGGTCACTTTACAACCTGGGCGGCACACGACGTTTCGATATGGTCAATCACTTCAAACACGTCGAGTCTTTTATCTTCATTTGCGTTGCCACCGGCAAACAGGATAACCCCCGAGAACTTCCAGAGGACCCTGAATGACCTCCTTGAGAAACTAAAAGTAGTTACAGTCACCAGCGCTCCGGCAATGGCAGAATTTTCTGAGCATTATTATGCCAATCTCTGCCTGCGCAACCTTCAGGAACTAATCCCGTGCCTGACAATGAGTGCCCGCATGACCGCAGGACAAACCGCGACTGACTCATGGGTTGAACACGCTCCACGTGAAAAAGCCTGGATGAGTTTGTGGCGCATACTTTTTCTCCTCTGGCATGGCCGCCTGCCCCCGGGCCTGCAACCGGAACGGCTCGAGCTGACCATCCATTATGCCCTGGCAGACCTCACCACAGGAACGCTCACCTGGCTCGATATACGGGACAGTGAACCACCTTTGCCAGAAGAGGCTGCCATACGGCTGCACCATCTCGCCAGCAGGATGAGGCAACTCGAGTGGCCTCATAACGATGTTCATGCGCTTGGCTTACTCAATATTCTGCTAGAGGAAGCAGCCCGACGCTTCGGCCTGATGTCCCTTTTTTTGCCTTGGGACAAGGGCACGGCAAAACTGAGAATCGGCTGCCAGCTGCCTCCGTCCGAGGACAACTGTTGCTTGATCGCTCCACGCGAGTACCTTGCCGGCTATGCCTTCAAGGCATCATTGAACGGACAGGAAAAAGGAACTGTCTACGCAGAAGGCATCCAGACACTTAACAACTTGCAGGAGCTAACCAGCGCCATTGCGGTCATGAAAGAAGTCCAACCGCTCGACCGTAAAGAGCGAGCAACTTGCTTGATCATGTTGCGAAAGGTCTGGCCAAGCAGGAGATTCGACCTGCCACACAACACGCCTGCATGGCTATGGGACTCGCTTTATCTCTCTGGCCTCATCTCTGAAGACCTCTCATTGTCGTTACCGCAGGACTGGCATCGTGCTCCCGGGATTATGACACTATGGGCAACTCTGACAGAACGATTTCATCTTGCCGAGATTTTCCAGGACGAAACAGGAGCGCAGTCGCTGCGCTTTGTCCAGGCGACTCAGTGCAAAACGCCCGTCCAGGTCCATCGAGGACCACAAACAATCGAAGTCCCTTGTGAGCCATCGGCCGCTCTGCAGCCAGGCACAATTCAGGTCTGGCTGAATGTCAACGAACGGGTTTTGGAACTTCTTGGCAGAGAGGCGATGATCAGCACTGATATTGATTGGCCGGACCAGTCGACTTTAAAACCCTGGGGCATCTTTCTTTTCCTGCACACGCGCCTTGGCAGATATCTCTGGGGCCTCTGTAGTGATCATTCAGCTTTGCCAGAGTTAGATACGGTGTTAATTGCCGTCTCATCCCATGGCTTGCCGCTCCCGAATGAAGAGATACTCTCAGATCTTTGCCTGATCGGGGACTTCGAGACGCTGACTCTTCCCGAACCGGAACTTCTGGAACGGGAGTTCACAGGACTTTTCGGGTCAGTTCCGGAGCTACCGCAAAGCTCTCTCAAAACCGCTCCATACAAGCCCAAAGCGCGTCGTAGAAACAGAACCTCATCTGAGCATGTGTCCATCAAAGTTTTCCAGGACGGAATTCCTCGCTTTCCTGAGCATTACCTGATGCATATCTATCGACCGGAATTGACTCATTACGACCTCTGTGGACCACTCGAGATCGCTGAAGAGTTTTTTGACTGCATATCACTAATTACTGTTGGCAGGGACCATACTATCAAGGTCAGCGGCAAGATCACCGCCGAAGCTCTTATCCTCGCCTCTTATTCGGGCGAAACAAAAGTTTCCTTGCCTCAGGACGAGAGCATCATAGAGGGGCTTGTACAGAGTTACCGATCTGATTTGAGCCGTCTATGGGACAGCCTGACCAGGGAATGCAGGCGTTTTGAGCCACATCGTCAAACAGCGGTTAAAATGGCCAGAAGGATATGGCAACAGCAGGGGTTGCCGCCGGAAAGCATCCACGGCAGCGAATAAGGGCGCTTCTCCTGACAACTGAGGGAGGGGTGTAACCGTTCAGTGTTCTGGTCTTTTTTTCCAAAACATATTATTATCCGGTAAATACCATCGAAAAAGGATTGCATTATGAACATCCTGCTACATATCTGTTGTGCCAACTGCGCCATTTACCCGGTTCGCATACTGCGCGAAGCGGCCCACTCGGTCGATGGATACTTCTTCAACCACAACATCCATCCATACCAGGAATACCGTCGCCGCCTGCAAGCGGTTGAGGAATATGCAAAGGCTAGCGACTTGCGGGTCATTTACAAGGACGAGTATTTACTTGAAGATTTCCTGGCACAGGTTGCCTCGGAACCTGCAGGCCGATGCGCCTACTGTTACCAGTCCCGGCTCAAGCAGGCAGCAGAATATGCCGCAAACGCGGGTTACGATGCGTTCAGCACGAGCCTGCTCTATTCCCGCTACCAGAACCATGAACTGATTCGAAAAATGGGGGAAGAACTCAGTCAGCACTACAACATTGAGTTCGTCTATGAAGATTATCGAATTGGATGGCAGGAGGGGATAAAGACCTCGAAAGCCATGGGACTCTACCGGCAGCAGTATTGCGGCTGTATCTATTCGGAGAAAGACCGGTATCACCCCAGCAGCAACAACTGATGGGCAGCGACCCAGGCAAAGTTCTGATCCTTTCAGGCCTGCTACTGGTCGGTATCGGTCTGTTCCTGACTTTTGGCAGCAAGTTTAATTTTCCAGTCAGGTTGCCTGGTGATATTCGTATAGAGCGGGAAAACTTCACCTTTCTTTTCCCTCTGGGCACTTGTCTTCTGGTTTCATTTCTGATCTCACTGTTTCTCTGGTTGTTCAAACGCTGAACCTGATTCCCGGAGGCTTCATGTCCCCCGTCCCCTCAAAACCCAGGCTTGGTCTTGCGCTCGGTAGCGGCGCCGCGAGGGGCCTTGCACACATTGGTGTGCTTAAGGTTCTCGAAGAAGCCGAAATCCCCATCGACATCATCACCGGGACCTCCATGGGCGCCTTCATCGGAGCCATGTACGCAGCGGGCGTTCCCGTGACACAGATGGAGCAGGTTGCCTTGGAAATCGACTGGCGCAGCATGGCCAGGCTACTCGACCCGGTTATGCCGACATCAGGTCTGACTGACGGTAAAAAGTTGCTTGCGTTCATGGCCGAAGTGTTGCCTGCGAGGGAGTTTAAAGATCTGCGAGTACCTCTTGCAGTCACGGCAACTGACATCAACACCGGCGAGGCAATTATTATCAAACAAGGCGATTTGCTGGAGGCGCTACGTGCCAGTCTCGCCTTCCCTGGCATCTTCTCCCCGGTTCGCTTCGCTCAACGTTTTCTTGTCGACGGGGGCCTTTGCAACCCGATCCCGATCGAGGTTGCTCGTAACCTCGGAGCAGAGAAGATTATCGGTGTCTGCACCATCCCGGCTGTTGCAAAAAAGACTCCTGAGTCCTTTTTGTCTGCCAGACATGGTCGCTCAAAAGCCATTAACCGCTGGCGCGATTTCTTCAGTACCCGCAGGGTAGAACAGGCCTTTCGTTCCGTCATCGGCCAGGAAACGGAGACATTAAATGACGAGGCTTCGGACAACCTGAAAACTCCAAATATTTTCCGTGTCTGCGCCCAAAGCGTTGCCATAATGGAAAACGTTATCAACGAACTCCACCTTCGTCAGAATCCTCATGACCTGATTCTCAGGCCTCTCCTCGAGGGGATCAACCTACTTGAATTCCATCGTGCAAAGGAAATCATTGCTGCAGGTGAAGCCACGACAAGAGCCTCGCTACCGGAGATCAAGCATTTCCTGAGGACATGCCCTTCCCGAGCAACCGAAAATTAGTACCGTTGAGACACGGCTTTAATCGAGGTTAAAGAAGACTTGATTTCTTCAACAGCCTCATACCGTGTTTTCATGGTCTCTAAAACACAACGAGTCAGACCTTTTTCATTCATTATTGCAGGAATTCTCGAATGCCGCTTGAAAGACCTTTTTGCTCTGCTAACATATTGATATAATTGTTTCATTTCAAAAATAACCACAACAAGGAGGCAACCATGATTGAGCTGCTCGAAAAATCCCTGTTAACAGCCGTTGGGGCGATGACTCTGACACAGAAAAAAGCAGAAGAATTGTTGCAGGAAATGCGAGAGAAACTGAATGTCAGCGAGGATGAGGGCAAGGCGTTTCTGCAGAAAATCCAGGAAGCCGCGGCTCAAAACCAAGTAAAGCTACAGGACCAGGCTCGCGAGGAAGTCAAAAAGGCCTGTGAACGTATGGGAGTGGTCACTGCCGGGGAATTTGACAAACTGAAAAAGAAGGTTGCCCAACTGGAAAAGAAATTAAAGTAACTGCCCCAGAGCTGATCCGGACGTCCTATGCTACCGATTCTCCGAGTTAACCGAAATATCCGTACAATCCGCCGCTACAGAACCATTCTTGGCGTTCTGATCAAGTATGGTTTTGGCCATTTCGTTGAGCAGCTCAACATTGATTATTATCTCGAATTGGGCAAACGAATTGTTACGCGCGACCGCATGCCCAGGGAACTTGAGCGTTTCAGCCAGCCACAGCGACTGCGTATGGCCATGGAGGAACTCGGCCCTACATTTATCAAACTCGGACAGCTCATGTCGACCCGCCCCGACGTTTTAGGCCAGGACTATATCAAGGAATTCAGCAAACTGCAGGACAAGGTACCGGCAGTCCCTCTCGAAGAAATCAAAAACCAGGTTCAGCGCGAACTCGGCCGACCAACCGAGAAACTTTTTGCTAAATTCTCCACGGAACCGATAGCCGCGGCCAGCATCGCCCAGGTCCATCGTGGCAAGTTAAAAAGCGGCGAAGAAGTCGTCTTCAAGGTACGTCGACCGGGAATTACAAAAATCATCGAAACCGACATCGATGTCCTGATGGGTTTGGCTTACCTGATCGAGCAGCACGTGCCGGCCGTCGCGCTATATGATCCGGTCGGCCTGGTCAAGGAATTTCACCGCAACATCATGCGGGAGTTGAATTTCACTCGTGAAGGACGCACTGTCGACCGCTTCGCCCTGAATTTTGCCAATAGTGCAACCGTCTATATCCCAAAAATTTTCTGGGATTATTCAGGTGAGATCGTCCTGACCATGGAGTATGTGGAGGGCATCAAGATTTCGGACACCGAACAGCTCACAGCGCAGGGGTACGATCTCAAGGAGATAGCCAACCGTGGTGCGGATTCCTTTCTAAAACAGGTTCTGGAATACGGCCTGTTCCACGGTGACCCGCACCCCGGCAATGTGTTTATTCTCCCTGACCAGGTCATCTGCATGCTCGACTACGGCATGGTCGGTCGCCTCGGTCAGGACCTCAAGGACCAACTGTTAGACCTCCTTCAGGCTCTGCTTGAAAGAGATGTGGATCGCATCATCTCTCAGCTCCTCTACTCTGGCGAGTTGACGGACAATTCAGATATGAAGAACTTGAGGCGAGATCTGCACGATTTCATAGAGGACTATTACGACATCGTTCTGCAGGACATCAAGGTTGGCAAACTCCTCTCAGAGTTTATCGACATTCTTACACATCATCGCATCCACTTTCCGGCAGACTTCATGCTGTTGGCGAAAGCCCTTATTATCATGGAGGGCGTCGGGCGACAACTGGACCCAGACTTCAACATGATTTCCCATATGCGACCCTATGTGAACAGACTGGTCATGGAACGCTTCAGTCCGAAAAACGTGGCCGCACAAGCAAGTCGCATTGGTCAGGCATATACCTCGCTTGCCAAAAACCTGCCTCACGACATCAAGGAGTTCCTCAACAGGCTCAATCGCAACCAGTTCAAGATAGACCTCGAACATCGCGGCCTGGAAAAATTGGTGACAGACCTGGACCGCTCCAGCAACAGGGTCTCCTTTGCCGTTGTCATTGGCTCACTGATTGTCGGCTCCTCCCTGGTCATGCAGATTGACAAGGGCCCTATGTTTTTCGGTTTTCCGGTCCTCGGCTTACTGGGGTACTTGATCGCCGGCTTGCTCGGGCTGTGGCTGGCGGTAGGCATCCTGAGATCCGGACGTTTGTAGGCAGGTGTGGCTGGAACAACACACTCGTTGCGGAAATACGACTTCAGCAACGTCAGCTTGGATTATTAGAGGAGAAAGGACCCTTTTAATTCATACACTTAGTCCACTATAATAGTTGGCAGGATAATTGCACTTACTGAATGTCTGTATTTAATGACACACCCTGAGGACATCAGATAAATGAGCATGATTTGCCAAACAACGATTGCGCGCCCGACGGCCATTTCCGGCATCGGCCTCCATACCGGACAACGGATCAATATGACATTACGCCCGGCGGAAGCTGGCGTTGGGATTGTTTTTCATCGCAAGATGGAGAACCATACGGTGACCATAGAGGCGACAGCTGCAAACGTTGTTGACACCCGCATGGCAACGGTCCTTGGCAAGGGTGATGTGCGTGTTTCAACTGTTGAGCACTTACTGTCGGCCCTGTCGGCCTATGGCGTCGACAACCTGCATATTGACATCGACGGTCCAGAAGTACCGATCATGGACGGCAGTGCGGCACCCTTTGCATCTATTATCGAAGAAGCGGGACAACGCCGCCATAGACAGAGTCGAAAATTTTTAGCTATTCGCCAGCCGGTATCGGTTATTGACGGCGAAAAGCGGGTCAGCATTATCCCCTCTCGTTTCTTTCGCATCACTTTTGACATCGCCTTTCAACATCCGTGCATTGCTCTGCAACAACGCTCGGTCAAGGTTACCCCGGAGGGTTTCCGCAGAGACCTTGCCCCTGCACGGACTTTTGGCTTTCTGCAGGATGTCGAAATGCTTAAAGCATCAGGTTTGGCTCGAGGCGGATCATTGGAAAACGCGATTGTCGTTGACGATGAGCGGATTCTGAACCCGGAAGGGCTTCGCTTTCAGGATGAGTTTGTGCGCCACAAAATTCTTGATGCTATCGGCGACTTAAGCTTGATTGGCTATCCAATCCTCGGTCACGTTCGCGCCTTCAAAGCCGGGCACGACGTTAACCACCAGCTGGTTCAAAAAATTCTCGACAACCCTGAGAATTGGCAAATTCTGGAATTCAATGAAGATGACCTGGAAAAAGCCCTGCAAATGGCACCGCAGAAATTTGCGACCGACCTGACTTTTTCCGAGGCCTAGCTCCCTCCTCTTACGCAAACACCAAGGCAGCCTTTTCGGCTGCCTTTTTTATTTATTTTAACGGCTCATTTCAATAGAAGCAACAACCCTTTCGTCTCTCATGGCGGAATGTTTACATCAAGAGATTTCATTCACATCTTGCCCCTTGCAATAACACCACTTTACGCCTAAAATTGCGAAACGATAGAACTTTCCCATGCCAAAGACAAAACCTGCCAAGACACTGAGTGTCCCTGACACAGAATCCCGCAAACGTCGCCGCGAGTGGTTGCTCGTGCTTGTTATTGTCGGGCTCGTCGCTTTGTCTCTTCGTTACCAGGGGCAGATTTTCGATCTGACCGCAGAGATCCCTCTGACAGGGAACATCCTGGTTCTTGCTCTGATCAACCTGAACATCCTGTTAATTATCCTTTGTCTTTTTCTCGTCATGCGCAACATCTTCAAGCTCCTCCTTGAACGACGGCGAGGAATTCCCGGCGCAAAGCTGCGTAGCAAGCTTGTACTCTCCTTTATAGCGTTATCCCTGATCCCGACAATGCTCCTCTTTTTTGTCTCTGCCGGGTTCATCACGAACTCTATCGAAAACTGGTTCAACAGCCAGATTGAGGAATCTCTTGAAGAATCTCTGGAGGTTGCGCAAACCTACTATAAGAACTCGGCAAGTAATGCACTCTACTATGCGGAACAAATATCCCTGGCAATAAAGGATCAGAAACTACTCAACGAAGACAACCTGCAGGTCCTCGAGGAACTGATTCACCAAAAACAAAAAGAGTACAACCTTGGTATCGTCGAAGTTTTTTCTGCAACACTCGAAGAGCTGGTCAGAGCGGTCAACCCACAGGTCCCTGCTGCGGAGTTCACCGACCCGGGTTCAGACAGTATTCGTGAAGGTCTTCAGGGAAACCGCTTTACCCGCATCAGTCCAATCGGTCGCGCCGACCTGATCCGGGGAATCGTTCCGGTCCACTCAAACTGGAATCCGGATGATGTTGTTGGAGTCGTTGTCGTCAACTATTACGTCCCCTACTCTCTCGTCAACAAGATGAAAGAGATCAGCAACTCGTTCGAACAATACAAGTCCACCAAGCTGCTCAAGGGCAAGATTCAAAAGGGCTACGTACTTTTTCTACTCCTGATCGCCCTTGTCATTATTTTTCTGTCAACCTGGGCAGGGTTCCATCTTGCCAGGGGCATAACAGAACCGATTCAGGATCTGGCCGTAGCGACCAATCGTGTTGCCTCTGGTGACCTGAATGTAACGCTCGACAGTTATAGCGACGATGAGGTCGGATCCCTGGTCGAAGCGTTCAACACCATGACCGCTGATTTGCGTAGAGGGCAAAAGGAAATCCGTCTAGCCAATCGGGAGTTGCAATCATCAAACCTCGAACTTGAGCAGAGAAGACGGTACATGGAAATTGTACTGGCTAATGTTACTGCCGGTGTAGTTTCGATTGATAGTCGCGGGCACATCACAACTATCAACAAGTCAGCTGAAAAACTGCTCGGACTTCAAACTGTAAAAGTTATAGGTCAAAATTTCCGTAACATTGTCACTCCGGACTACCTTCCCATGATCAAGGGCATTCTTAAAGAACTGCTCAGCTCAGGTAAGGATTCAATACGCAAACAGATTACCCTGCCCTCTGCTGACACCAAGGTTATATTGCTGGTCAATGTCACCACTCTAAAGGATGAGAACAATGAATTTATGGGTACGGTTGTCGTCTTCGATGATCTGACCCAGCTTCTGAAAGCACAGAGGATGGCGGCATGGCGTGAAGTTGCTCGTCGTATAGCTCACGAGATCAAAAACCCTTTGACGCCTATTCAACTGTCAGCACAACGTCTTCGTCGTCGTTATCTCGATCGCTTTGACACTGATGATGCTGTTTTTGATGAATGCACTACGATGATCATCAAGCAGGTTGATGATCTTAAAACCCTGGTAAATGAATTTTCAAGTTTCGCAAGGATGCCTGCCAGTAATCCAAGCATTAACAATCTGAACGATGTCATAAAAGAGGCTCTGGTCCTTTTTCAGGAAGGACACAAGGAGGTCGACTTCCAGTTAAAGGTTGACGTCTCCCTGCCAGCGTTCAGCCTGGACCAGGAACAGATTAAACGTGTCATCATAAACTTATTGGATAATGCCGTTGCAGCAGTTGATGGTGATGGACAGATCAGCATTGAGACAACATTCAACGATAGCCTGCAAATTGCGACCATTAAAGTCACTGACAACGGAAGTGGAATTCCGGCCGAAGACAAACCAAGGCTTTTCGAACCATATTTTTCGACGAAGAAGACAGGTACCGGACTTGGGCTGGCTATTGTGTCAACAATAATTTCAGACCATAATGGCTACATACGGGTACGTGATAACAGTCCTCATGGAACTCACTTTATCGTCGAACTTCCAATCACTTCGGGCACAGCAAAATCATAAAAACTTTTTACTCCTGAGGGAACATGCAATCTATCCTGATCGTAGATGATGAACAAAGTATTCGAGAAAGTTTGACCGGCATATTGCAGGACGAGGGTTTTTCACCCTTTTCTACCGAAAGTGGTGAAGCCGCTATAGAAAAAGTCAGCGAAGAAAAACCGGACCTGATCCTGCTCGATATCTGGATGCCAGGAATCGACGGAATGGAAACCTTGACCAGAATTCGCGACATATATCCTGATCAGCTTGTTGTAATGATGAGTGGACATGGGACTATCGAGACAGCCGTCAAGGCAACAAAGCTTGGTGCCTATGATTTCATTGAAAAACCTTTATCTCTTGAAAAAGTTTTGCTTTGCATTCAAAACGCAGTAAAAGTCAGTCAACTAGTCGAAGAAAACCGTGTGCTCAAGGCGAGGATAGGCAAAGAGCATGAAATGATAGGCACCAGCAAGCCAATTAAGGAACTCAAGCAACAAATAAAGATCGCAGCACCGACCTCTGGCTGGATTCTTATTACAGGTGAGAATGGCACTGGCAAAGAGTTGGTCGCCAGGGCAATTCACCACAACTCGAAGCGACACAACAAACCGTTCGTAGAAGTTAATTGCGCGGCCATCCCGGAAGAGTTAATCGAGTCGGAACTCTTTGGCCATGAGAAAGGTGCTTTTACTGGCGCAACGACACAGCGTCGTGGGAAATTTGATCAGGCCCACCAGGGTACACTGTTCCTTGACGAAATCGGCGATATGAGCCTGAAAACCCAGGCAAAAGTTCTACGTATTCTGCAGGAACACAAATTTGAACGTGTGGGCGGGAACAAAACTATCGAGGTAGATGTCCGCGTAATTGCAGCAACGAACAAGGACCTGGATAAAGAGATTATCGAAGGCAACTTTCGAGAAGACCTCTACTACCGCCTGAACGTCATACCCTTTCACGTGCCACCGTTACGCGAAAGGAACAAAGACATCCCACATCTTGCCAAACATTTTCTGGAATATTTCTGCAGCAAAGAAAGCCGCGAGATCAAGGTTCTTGACGATGAGGCAATGCAAGCGATCATAAGCTATAAATGGCCGGGGAATGTACGTGAATTAAAAAACCTGATAGAAAGACTAGCGATCATGTCACCTGGAAACACGATAACAGTCAGTCAACTACCACAGTCTATCTACGGGAACAGGCAACAGGCCTTAGCAAAGGACAAGAGCTCAATCAGTCTGACCGCAGGGACATTTCGTACAGCCAAAGAAGAGTTTGAGAAAGAGTTTTTAATTCTGAAACTGGTTGAAAATGAATGGAATATTTCACGCACCGCAGAAGCGATTGAGATTGAACGATCCAACCTGCACCGCAAGATCAAGGCGTATGGGATTGAGCTGAAAAAATAGTGCTGGTGGCTGGTGGCTGGTGGCTGGTGGCTGGTGGAAACTTCACAAATCAGCCAACAGCAAAGCAAGAAGTATAATCAATAATAAAGCAAAAAGCCCCGCCTCAAAAGAGACGGGGCTTTTCTAATTAATTTCGGCGGCGACCTACTTTCCCACACAGTTGCCCATGCAGTATCATCGGCGCAGTAGGGCTTAACTTCTGTGTTCGAGATGGGAACAGGTGTGACCCCTACGCTATTGCCACCGAAAAGCGTTAATTCGGTTTCAATTGCTTAGAATATTATTTTTTTTGATGCGTGCAAATACCTTCTTAGGCTATGGAAGTTGGGGGAAGGAGAACCTTCCCCCGTCTTCACAAAAAACTTTTTATGGTCAAGCCTCACGGTCGATTAGTACCGGTTAGCTGAACACATTGCTGTGCTTACACTGCCGGCCTATCAACGTCGTCGTCTTCGACGGACCTTCAGGGACCGAAGTCCAGGGAAATCTAGTCTTGAGGTGGGCTTCCCGCTTAGATGCTTTCAGCGGTTATCCTTTCCGAACATAGCTACCCTGCCATTG
>CAZXBD010000133.1:0-1523 GCA_964638305.1 uncultured Geobacteraceae bacterium
GAGGTTCTCGAAAAGTCCGTCGAATCCTTCGCTGCCGTTCACTCGGGGTCGCCCTTATAGAATCCGGGAACTAGGAGGGTCCAAACAACCAGTGCATATCACTGCTGTCCCGCTAACTTTCACAGCAACGCCAACTGATTACTGGCGGCTTGATTGTTGCAAACTGGGTCGCCCCGTAGCAGAGCCATCAGATCGCGTTTCTCAAATAAATTAAGCTGCAATAAGCGAAGTATTTGTTGCATGCTTTTGTCCAGTTTCGACTGGAACTTGATAAAAGCCAGGAGCAGGTAAACACACAGCGCAACCCAGATTTGTGTCAGTACCGCATTCTTGCTGGTGCCAATGAAAGATTTGATCTTCAGATTTTGTTTGATCCATTTAAAAAATAATTCCACCTGCCACCTGGCCTTATAGATGTCGGCAATGGTCTTGGCGGCCAGTTTGAAATTGTTGGTCAGAAAAATGTAGTGCTTGCCAGTCTCTGGATCCCGATAACCAATACGGCGTAATTTGATTGGACACTTCTTTGCCGTCTGAATACCAGTGAACTCAATGGTCTGATCACTCGTCAGTCCGCTGTCCGTCAACACAGGTCGGCGTTGTACAATGCGGGTTTTCGCGTTGGATTTAAGGCGAGTAACAAAGAATATTCCCTTTTCTGTCAACTGGTTATACCAGGCATAGTCGTTATAGCCCCGGTCAATAGCCACAATGCTGCCTTTGGGAAATTTCAGCGTGCGGCCAATGGTAACGTCACCGGTCTTGCCTTCGGTGACCGTGACAAATTCAGGAAGATAGCCCTCATGATTCAACCCCACATGAAGTTTGATGGCGCCCTTGGTCGTTCGGAAGTCCGCCCAGGGGAAAACAGACAGACACAGGTCGATAGTGGATGCGTCCAACGAATAAAGCGGGTTCTTGAAACGAAAATCATGACCGGGTGCTTTCCCCTGGCAGCGGCTCAACAGCTTTCCAAACAAGGCCTCATACAGCGCATAGGGCTTGTCCTCGTTGATGCGGGAAAGATTGGAGCGGGAGAGTTTTGCACTGCCCAGATGATACAGACGATGCGCCTGTGAAGAGATATTGTCTACAATATCGCGCAGACTAATTCGACCGGACAATTGCGCCGTAGCCATCGTCACGAACTGCGACCACCGTGAAGCTGTGCGGAATGAACGACCGCTATGGTGCCGGATTGCCAGGGTCTCGAATTCATGTCTCGGCACAAGTTTTAGTATTTGTGACAGGATCGTATTACAATGAGCCATGGTCTGATTCTCCTATTTGATTCAACAAGTTGTAGACAAACTCATTGTATCAATTGCGGTTGAATCAGGCCTTTCTATTTGCTCGTTAACGGGACAGCAGTGATCGTGTTTGATAGCTTTTCCATTGCACGCGTTCCTGTTTCAGGCTACCAAAGAAGCTCTCAACCACTGCGTTGTCCCAACAATCTCCTTTACGACTCATACTGCCTTTAAAACCATGGACCTTGAGCAGCTGCCGGAAGGCTTTGCTGG
>CAZXBD010000134.1:0-2212 GCA_964638305.1 uncultured Geobacteraceae bacterium
TCACCCCACCATTCAAATCACAAACCTGCTTGTAGAGATAACGCTTCCAGCGCATGTTCTGATTGTTCGCCTTAGCCAGCGACGGAAGATGCCTGCGGATCGCAGCGGTCAGTTGTGGCCGTTCTGTTAACCCCATGGCAACCCATAGGTGTCCAGGTAAAGTGGTTCGAGCAGCAATGATCCTTGCCAGGCATCGGGAGACAAAAGTCTGGTTCAAGTCCTTGCCTGTCGGAACATGGCTGAGCAGTATCGACAAAACCTCGGAGTTACAATTTTCGAGAGGTTCAGGGGTAGAAGACAAGTGATGATCCAGAAGAACTCTGGTCTTACCAGGGAAGAACAACATCAATAGAGAATCCAGGTCTCTCTGTCCCAAACCAAGTGGAGCGGCAATGTTTGCCGACTCCTGGGCGGCAACAGCAATCAAACAGGCAAAAAGATGACGATCATCGTAATGAACAGTCTCAGGCTCCGGGTTTTTCATGAGCTGGGAATAAACCGGGTCATCAAATGTGACACGATGACCATGTTCTCGTTCCTGACTCAGAGTTGAAGCAACAACTTGACGGCTATTGCGGGCGCTTGTCGCCGCTGCCTGCAACGCTTCCACAGCCAGGTCAGCACAGTAGCTTCGATCAGCAGGCAGTCCCTCCAAAGCACAGTTTAGACGTTTCGCATCGATCTCCTGGACCGTATTGAGAGAACAACCAACAACCATATCTGCCGCCACCGCACACGCGGCCATAGAAAAGCCGCATCCGAAGACCTCGTAACGTGCATCAGCAACGAGACCCAGTTCGACCTTGAGAGTAAAGCGAGCAGCCAGACGCCGACCGGCTGACTTGTCTCCCAAACCGATCTCACCGATACCATCGGGATCAGGCAAGCAGCCTGTACGACGCGTGTCTGTGGCCCACTTACGAATTGTCTCCGTGTAATGACTCATATCAGGAGCATCTTCCCCCCTGCCATAACCATCATCAAAGACATTGCCTTGAGGATCGTTGCCGCTGGCAAGTGTCGGCTTCCGCAGAGTGCGCCGAGGGTCCCGCCGACCAATGCCATACCAGCTAACACCGGTGCATATTCAGGAACGTACTGCATACTGCTCAGGTGACCGGTTAGGCCTGAGACGGAATTCACCAAAATAAACATTGCTGCGATTCCGGAAACTTCGCGAACACGTGCCCATCGCAACAGAATCATCAAGGGGCTCAGGAAAATCCCACCACCAACACCTATCAGACCTGAGGCAAAACCAAGCACTCCACCAACAACCATAGAGGTTGGAAAACTCGGTGGATTCGCTTCGTACTCATCATTCTTGCGTCTCACAAATAAACGCCATGCAGCGTAAAAGAGCATCATGCCAAGTAATGGCCGATAATATTCCGGAGGCAGGTTGAAAGTCCCACCCAGAAAACTCATTGGGATCGATGTAATCACGAAAGGCCAGAACACACGCCAGGAGAACTGGCCAGCATTACAGTAGAGATAGGTACCGACACCGGCGACAACGACATTCAACATCAACGCCGTTGGTTTAAGTGCCTCAGGGTGCAGACTGAACAACGCCATAATCGCCAGATAACCCGATGCGCCACCGTGCCCAACGCTGGCATACATCACGGCAACAATGAATATGCAAACAGCCAAAAATGGAATAAGTTCTGGAGCCATCATAAATACCCTCTTAAGCGCTCAGAGCCTCTAAATCTATATCCTGCCCCACAACCCCTGCCGCATCCGCTCGGCACTGCTTGCAGTGGCGTGCCTGTGACAGGATCAACTCTGCCTGGTTACGTACCATTTCCATGGTCGCATCAGACGGCGGCGCAACATCCTTGAACATCCCGATCGGAATCACCGGGATAATGTTCATCATCTCTGCTCCCAATTCCCGCATCTTGACTGCCAAATCCAGAGTTTCATGATCATTGATGCCGGGAATGTAAACATGATTGACCTTCACCATCATTCCGGCCGCGGCAGCAAAACGGACCCCATCCAACTGGCGCTTGAGAAGTACGGCAGCACCCTCTTCACCAGAGAGTCGAGTGCCATGGAAGTTAACCCACTCGTACACCTTGGCACCGGTCTCAGGAGTCAGGGCATTGATGGTCACTGTGATGCTGTGCACACCGACCCGTTGTAATTTGTCGAGGTATTCCGTCAACAGAAGACCATTGGTCGAGAGACAAAGGGTCATATC
>CAZXBD010000135.1:0-1793 GCA_964638305.1 uncultured Geobacteraceae bacterium
TATCGAAAACAGCCTGCACTGGGTGCTCGACGTGGCTTTCCGTGAAGATGACTGTCGTGTGCGCCAGGGGCATGCCGACCAGAACCTGGCCATCCTGCGCCATATGGCCTTAAATCTGCTCAAACAGGAAAAGACCGCCAAAGGCGGCATCAAGGCCAAACGTCTTCAGGCCGGCTGGAATGAAGACTATCTTGTTAAGCATACTCAGTAGTTCGAAATCAGACCTCCAAAGGGATATGAATAACCAAAGAAAACCCCAATCGCTGCCTAATCATTTCCCACAGCCAAAGACGCCAACGAGCTAATGGGAGCAAGTGATGCAAAACCATGCGTGGGCCGGGTTTAGGCACAAACAAATAAGCCCATTTGACATATTGCCACAGGTTGAGCCAAAGAAATGCCAATGCCACCAGGAACAAACGGAAGGTCGCTATCTTACAAGTTGTACGCGCTCGAACAGTGTTCATCAGTCGGTAGCTGGTTTCGATTCCGAAACGGCGGCGATATTCTTCAGCGATTTGGGCCGGTTGTCGTTTGAGCGCCCCGATCACAATGTAGGCGAAACGGAACACGCCTTTGCGTTTGTATTTGCCCTTGCTGTATTTGCAAACGATATACAGCGGCAGCGTTTCCTGGTCGTATACAGTGCTACGGCGTTCATAGGTGGTGATGTAACTTTTTCGGCCCACCAACAAAGCTCGCGAACCACCTTGTTTTCCGCGCACGACCAGGGGAAGAATCGTGGGAAACGATTGCTTCTTCAAATAGGCAACCATTCCATTATTGTCAAATCCCCTGTCCAAATAGAGCCGTTTGATACGCAATCCCAACTCCCGTCCGCGCTCCAGCAAACGTTCGACCACATCTTGCGCTTTTTCTGTCTGGTGCATCAGAACGATAGCCAAGGTATATCGTTTGTTCTTCTTGACCACATACAAGGTGGCGAATACATAGAAGTGGGTAGTGCCGCTTTTAGCACGGCCACGACGGACATGGGGGTCATCTTCTGGGTGCTGTCCATGATAAGGAATTTCGGTCAGGTCTATTGCTGCCGGCAGCTTGCTCTTGAGCAACTTGCGTGGCAACTTGGCGGTCAGCAGTTCATTGAGTTGCTTTTCTATAGCGGGCAACTCCCCCATATTTTTCAGCATCTCTTTGACCAGTGTGCGTACCATCGTTCCGCTGGGAGCCGCATCCAGAAGTTGGCTGGCCATTTCAATGCTGATGCGCTCGACAGAAGCAGCCACCAACACGTCCCAGATGTCTTGGGCGGTGTAATCTCGATTCGTCATATCCAATTGAAAATGTTCTTGCAACGTAGCGCTGACCAATTGATAAACATCTTGTGCGGTCAGTTGCTTGTTGTTACTATTCTGTTTAGCCACTTTGAGTCCTCCATTGTGAAAGATTGAAGGATTCATCGTGGCCCTTTTTGTTAATTTTGTCTACTCATTTCGATCTACTGATAATCCAAAAGGTTGATAACCGACGAATGATCTAAGGAGTTTATAGATACAATACTTTATTGGTGAAGGAGATCGCTATGAAGCTAAAAGTTGAAATCACAATCAATGGGACTAAGGAACAGATCTGGAAAGTAATTACAGACATTGAAGGATCAGTTGAAACCATCAGTGCCATCGAGAAAATCGAAATATTAGAACAGCCAGAATCAGGGGTTTTAGGATTGAAATGGGAAGAAACCCGCACCATGTTCGGTAAATCCGCCACTGAAGTAATGTGGATCACACCGGACGTTTAGCGTCGTTTGACCAGCGTAACGAATCACGGCA
>CAZXBD010000136.1:0-1526 GCA_964638305.1 uncultured Geobacteraceae bacterium
AGGTCTGTTGAAAAACATCGGCATCTCTGTCGATCACGGGTTTGACCCCAGCAAGTTGAGCGACGGTGAAAAGAAGGCACTCGCCCAGGCTGTCAAGGATGGCGAGGCAATGCTTGCGGCAAAGGCCGCCGCCATGGGCAGGGAGGTCAACGGCTGGCAGCTCTCGCCGGTGCTTACCGACTACTTCGGCAACGACTACCTGTTCCGCGCGGCGATCGGCTATCAGGCCATGTTCGTGAATACACCGGTTGAAGCCTACTATCCGGGCGTATTTAAGGATACCGACGGTAAACCTCTCGACGGCTCCAGCGGCAAATACACTCTCACATTCCCGAAAGGGAAAACGCCGCCAGTCGGTGCTTTCTGGTCGACAACCATGTATGACGCCAAAAAGCGGCTGATGGTTGAGAACCCGATCAATCGCTACAAGATCGGCAGCGCGGACAAACTCAAAACCGGCAATGACGGCTCAACCACCATTTACATCCAGGCCGACTCGCCTGGCAAAGACAAGGAATCGAACTGGCTGCCGGCGCCGAAGGAACCGTTCTACATGCTGTTTCGCATGTATCTGCCGAAGATCGAAGTCCTGAACGGTCAGTACGAGTTGCCAGGGGTCGTGAAGGGGAAGTGATTTTCGGCTGAGAGCCGAACGCCAAAGCCATAAGGAGGGAAGCAAAAGATGAACGTCGAACATTCAACGTCCAACATCGAACATCGAATGCAAAGAACAAGACAAACCTTAAGAAGTCCCTTCGCCACACTCGGTAGATGGATAGGGAGAGGAGAAAAGCCATGAGGAGAAAAACCATAGCGTTATTTGCGATGGTCTCAATGCTGGTCGTGTCAGGGGCCTGGGCTGCTGACTCCGCCGGTGAACCGGGCCGCAGTTCCGGCAAGAAAAATTCACTAAACAACGTGTACTTTGGCGAGCAGCATCTGCACACGCAAAACTCGCCCGACGCTTACGCGATGGGCACCCGCAACACGACCAACGATGCTTACAATTTCTGCAAGGGCAAGGCGGTCAAGAAGAACACCTCCGGCGAGATGGTGCAGAAAAAGACCTCCTACGACTGGTGCGCGGTGACCGACCATGCCGAGTATTTCGGTGTCATGCCGCAGCTCTCCGACCCGAAATCCGAGCTGATGACCAAGAACAAGGACAACGAGATCATCAAGCTGATCCTGTCCGGCGACCCCAAGAAAGGTGACGAGGCCTTCGCCAAAATCGCAGTCGGCTTGACCAACAACAACCCCGACCCGGTATTCAACGACCGCGAGGTCCTCAAGTCGAGCTGGAAAAAACACGTCGAGGTTACAAACAAACATTACGAGCCCGGCAAGTTCACCACCCTGGTCGCCTTTGAGTGGACCTCCATCCCCGTCAACCAGAATCTGCATCGTAACGTCTTCTTCCGTGACGATAAGGGGCCTTTAGCCCCGTTCTCGGCCTTTGATTCCGATCGGCCTGAGGATCTGTGGACCTATCTGCAGGTGCAGCGTGACGCCGGCCATGACACCTT
>CAZXBD010000137.1:0-2329 GCA_964638305.1 uncultured Geobacteraceae bacterium
AATCCCCAATAAAGCTGCATCTGGCGGCTAGAGGCGAACAAGCAATACGCAAACTGCAACAGATAGATTCCGAAATAATATTCCTCGATGTGATGATGGAAGGCGTCGATGGTTACAAAGTCTGTAAAACCATCAAGGCGAAAGACAACCCCTACATCGTAATGCTGACCAGTAAAAAGTCACCTTTCGACAAGGTGCGTGGCACGATGTCCGGTTGTGACGCCTACGTTACCAAACCGCCGTCCGATGAAAAGCTAATCGATGCAGTCAACAAATACGCCGAAAATCGCGCCATTAACCCAGGAAAGATCGCAATGGCAGCTTCTGGCTAGTATCAAATAATGTGCGAAATGTCAAATACAGACTATATGACATAAAAGCAATTTCAGGAGATCAAAGAAATGGCAGGGAATAAGGTATTGGTGGTGGATGATACAGCTGCCCATTTGCAACAAATGAAGGAAATCGTCTCTGCGGCAGGATATCAGGTTATTACTGCCACTTCCGGTAGAGAAGCCGTTGAAAAAGCTAAAAAGGAAAAGCCAGACATGGTCTTTCTCGACATTGTAATGGACGACCTGGACGGATTTGGCGCCTGCAGGGAAATTACCAGGGACCAGGAAACCTGCGACATACCGGTGGTTTTTGTGAGCACGAAAAACCAACGTGCCGACCGGATCTGGGCCGAGAAGCAGGGTGCGAGAGCATTGCTAACCAAACCCGTTGACTCGGCTGAAATCGTTAACAACCTGAAGCTGTACCTTTAGGCACCCAGGGAAACTGGAATCTATAACGAGTTGGAGTGGTACTGCGATGCGCCCAAGTGAAGCACTAAACCGAGAATTTATTCTGGCTGAAATTCCTCAAGCGGATCAGGAATCTACCCCTGGAGAGAGTCAGGTCATTACCACTCACGCAGTACTGGTGGGAAACATAGGATTGTTGTTACCGCGTCGCGAGGTCAGTGAACTCGTCGAAAATCAGACCATATGCCAGCTACCGAATACATCGACCTGGTTCAACGGTGTTACCAGTGTTCGCGGAAACATGATTCCGGTGTTCGACCTGCATGTTCTGTTTGACATCGGCCGCGAGGATATGAACCGTAGAATGATCGTAGTAGGCGAAACCGAGAACGCGGTTGCCTTCTGGGTTGATGAAATGCCACGCATGGTGTCACTCGGTAACGATGACGCCATGAGCAGCGCACCTCCCATACCATCATTGATCAAAGATCATTCACAGCGCTTTTTTTTGAAAGAGGGTCAAATCTGGGTCGACTGGAACGTCAAGGACTTCTTCACGACCCTGGGTGATCTTCTTTAAACCTAATACAGCCGACATTAGTAACCGGCAAGCCCCTGTGGGGAATTTATCTGGAGTAGTATTGAGATGTATAAAAAAATTCTATTTGCTTGCGTTCTGTTAGTCCCTGGTTTTCTTCAGGCTGAGGTCGAGTTGAGCCAGGAGGAAATAAAAGACTTACTAAGCGTAAAAACCCGATTTGCTACTCACATGGCGTTTAACCCCAGTGTGATACGTGCCGTCGAAGTACAAAACGAAGAGGGCCTCCCGCTGGGAGAAATCAAGCAACGCGACGAAAATTGGAAAAATGCCAAGGGTGCACCCACGGCGCTCATCCGCGAAATCACGCGTAACGACGTTGCCCGATATTTTCAACGCCGTGTTGAAAACAACGAAGCAATCGAGGAGGTGTTCCTGACCGACAACCAGGGCGCCAACGTTGCGGCCTACCCGGCGACCAGTGATTACTGGCAGGGTGACGAAGACAAGTGGACACTGTCGTACAACAACGGCAATGGCGAAGTGTTCATCGGACCACTGGAATACGACGACAGTACCAGGAAGACCCAGGTTCAAATCAGTGCACCAATCATCTCCAACGATGAAACCATAGGTGTACTTGTGCTTGGTGTATCTGTTGATTACCTGACTGCCAGGCAATAGCAGACTAACTTTACTGCGTAATCCAGCGCCTTTTATTCGATTGACAAACATAGATATATCTCAGGATTCGATGATGACACAAATGACAAAACATGCCGGATTTTCAGGAAGATATGGCCAGCTGATAGTGCTGGGTATTGTTACCAGCCTGCTCGGCAGTTTTAACGCTGTTGCCGAAACCGGCGTTACCAAAGACAAGATCACAATCGGTGGCGTCATGGATCTGGAAGGGCGCTCACGCGGACTCGGCCAGGGAATGAAGGAAGGCATTATGGCTGCTCTTGCAGATAAGCAAGTGAAGGGACGCAGCTTCGAATTCATTACCATGAACGATTCCTACAACCCGACAAAGACCAGGGTG
>CAZXBD010000138.1:0-18978 GCA_964638305.1 uncultured Geobacteraceae bacterium
CGCCCGTCAAGATCGCGAGGCTATCCGGCCCGGCCAGATTTTTCCAATCGGCAAGCGCCTCGTCAAAACTGCTCATCACCTGCAGGCAGTCAAGCGCCTGACAGCGATCCGGATTGTAACTGGCGCCTGGCCCCTTCTGCCAGTGATCAATAATACGGGAAGCCAGCGTTTGCTGCTCCGCCGCAGGGGTCACCAGGTAGTAACGAGAAAGATTATAGGTTGTTGCCAGCCGGGCCAGGTCGTGGATATCCAGATTCGTAACGGCGGAGGTGACCACATCACCACGCCGATCGAGGACAGGGTGGTGAACCAGGGCGATGGCCATCGGTTTGAACAACATTTTCACTGATCTTCTGTGATCGGATTAATTATCGTGGCACGAAGCTCTTCGAGGAACAGGTGATCTTCTTTCGAGAGAGGGGCCGTTTCGAGGAGTTCCGGACGCCGCTGCAGAGTGCGCCGCAACTGTTCACGACGTCGCCATGTGGCAATCGCCTGATGATTCCCCGAGGAAAGCACCTCCGGCACACGGACACCATCGAATTCTGCCGGACGTGTGTATTGCGGATACTCAAGCAGGCCGTCACTGAAGCTGTCACCCAAAGCACTGCCGGCTGCACCGAGGACTCCGGGCACCAGTCGAGCCGTAGCGTCGAGTATGGTCGCCGCAGCCAGTTCCCCTCCGGTCAGGACAAAATCACCCAGTGAGACTTCTTCATCCACGAGTGCCCGGATTCGTTCATCATAGCCTTCATACCGGCCACAAACAAAGATCAGACCAGGCTCACAACTGAACCGCTCGGCGTCAGCTTGCTGAAAAGTTTTCCCCTGTGGAGACATGAGCAGGATACGCGACTGCGGATTCTTTTCTTTGAGTTCAGCGAGCGCCCTGGCGACCGGCTCAACCTTCATGACCATACCGTCACCGCCACCGTAAGGAGTGTCGTCAGTCACATGGTGCTTGCCTTCCGCCCAATCACGCAGGTTATGCAGATTAACCTTTATCAGGCCTTTGTCAGCAGCCTTTCCAAGAATACTTGCCGTTAACGGGCCTTCGAGCATGGCGGGAAAAATCGTCAGGATATCAAATTGCATGGTGGAATTCAGATCGTACTTTCCGGCTCGGGAACAAGCCCTTCAGGCAGGTTGACATGGAGCAGCCCTTTTTCCCGATCAAGTGTCACCAGAAAGGGTTCAATTGCAGGAATCAAGATTTCGCCGGAGGGGCCATCAACTTCGAGGATATCATGCGCAGGGGTCGCAAACATGCCGACCACTCGACCGAGAAGCCTCTCATGCGCGTCGATAACTTCCATGCCCTCAAGGTCAGACCAGTAGAACTCTTCTTGATCGAGTTCAGGGAGATCTGCCTTGGCCATCCAGACCGAAGAACCAACCAGAGATTCAACGACAGACAGGGTTTCTATTCCCGAAAGCCGTAAGAGTATATTCTGTTTGTGTGGGGAGGAACGAACGGTGTCGTACGTGACAAGGATGCCTTCGTTGTCCTTCAGGTAGACCTTGCGGGCTCCCGGCAAGGCAAGGTCACCGGTCGGCAAAGGCCTGATTTTCATATCTCCGCGCAGACCATGGGGGCCGATTACGACACCCACTTCCAGCAGATCTGTCTGCTTGACAGTCATCATTCGAGAATCTGCAGAACAGCTCTTTTGCTCTCGCGCGTCGCCTTGGCATTCAACAGGGTCCGCATGGCTTTAGCCGTACGTCCCTGCTTACCAATAATGCGACCCATATCTTCCTGGGCCGCGGCTAACTTAACGAGAATCGTCCCGTCTGCGTCTTCATCTTCACTGATGATGATCGCTTCCGGGTTGTCCACCAGAGCTTTGGCAATGAATTCGATGAGCTCTTTCATGGCGTCCATCCTTTATTGACAAGATTGACCTGTCAGGGGCGCCGCAAAAGCTCAGGGTCTTAGGCCTGCTTGAACTTAGCCCAGATCCCCTGCTTACGCAGCAGTTGACGAACCGTATCGGTCGGTTGAGCGCCTTTATTCAGCCACTCAAGGGTCTTGTCTTCAACGATATTAACCATTGGGGGATCCTGCTTCGGATCATATTGCCCCAATTTTTCGATAAAACGACCGTCGCGGGGATACCGCTCGTCTGCTACAACAATCTGATAAAAAGGTTTCTTCTTGGCGCCGCCACGGGCCAGTCTGATTTTTACTGCCATCGACTTCTTTCCTCCTGAGCTTGTCGCTCATCTTGAATATAGGGATGTTCCCTAGTTATATCTCTGTCTGACTATCATGCAACCCGACTTAAGGAGTCGGGCTAAAAACAACAGGCGTTGTCACAGCTTACTACATGGGCATGCTACCGGGGCCCATCATTCCGCGCAGTCCCTTGGGACCCATTTTCTGCATCTTCTTCATCATCTTCTGGGCTTCGGTAAAGCGCTTGAGCAGCTGGTTAACATCCTGCACGCGGGTACCGCTGCCATTTGCTATTCGCAAACGCCTTGAGCCATTAATGATTTTGTGATTTCGCCGCTCCTTGGTCGTCATCGAGTCGATGATGGCCTCGATTTTTTTCAACTCATCGTCGGGAAGCTGCATTCCCTTCATTTTTTTCAGAGCCTTGCCGGCTCCCGGGATCATCGCAAGCATCGACTCCATCGACCCCATCTTTTTGATCGACTGCAGCTGCTCCTTGAATGTATCGAGAGTGAAGCCCTCCTCGCGGAGGCGCTTCTCCATGTTCGCAGCATCTTTCTGGTCGATCGCCGCTTCAGCCTTCTCGATCAGGGAGAGCACGTCTCCCATACCCAGAATTCGCTGTGCCATCCGTTCGGGATGGAAGGCTTCGAGGGCGTCCAGCTTCTCACCCATACCGACCAGCTTGATCGGCTTGCCGGTGACCGCTCTGATTGACAGCGCCGCACCACCGCGGGCGTCACCATCCAGTTTGGTCAGTATAACGCCGGTCAGCCCGAGACGCTCATTGAAAGAGCTGGCCACATTCACTGCGTCCTGACCAGTCATGGCGTCCGCCACCAGCAGAATTTCCTGCGGTTCTACTGCCGTGCGAATCCTCTCCAGTTCCTGCATCAGAGTATCATCAACATGCAGACGACCGGCAGTATCGAGTATCAGTGTATCGTAACCCTGACGGTCGGCAAACTCATGCGCCTGACGACATATTTCCACAGGGTCCTGGTCCGCACTGCTGTCGAACACCGGAATGTCGATCTGACGGCCCAGGATTTTAAGTTGCTCAATTGCTGCCGGGCGATAAACATCGGCCGGAACCAACAATGGATTGCGTTTTTCCTTCCGCAGCTTGAGCGCCAGCTTGCCACAGGTAGTGGTTTTACCAGCGCCCTGCAGACCACAAAGCAGGATCGGCACCGGCGGACGGGCGGCCAGATCGAGCTGGTTGTCCTCGTCACCGCCCATCAGCAAGCCCAGTTCATCACGAACGATCTGGACCACCTGCTGTCCCGGGGTCAAACTCTCCAGGACATCGTGACCAACGGCGCGCTCGCGCACTGCTGCCACGAAATCCTTGACAACCTTGAAGTTGACATCTGCTTCGAGCAACGCCAGCCTTACCTCACGCAGGGCCTGCTGAATATTATCTTCAGTAAGACGTCCGCGACCGCGAAGTTGCTTAAAAACAGCGTCAAATTTTTCTGTCAGGGTATCAAACATACGATTGTCGATTTATCGCCGGAAGGCAAAAGATGCACTTTAGTGAACCCGCGCAGACTTTGTCAAGCGAAATCAAGGGTTATCAGGCCCTGCACGCCATGACGTTACAGCTCGCTGGAGGCATCCAGGTAAGCACCCTCGCTGCGCTGAAACAGCTCAGCCGGAGGCAGTCCTTCATCGGCGAGGATTTCCAACAGGTTCTCCCTGGCCCCGGGTGAAAACCGCAGTGCCAGGCCGCAATCCGAGGTCAACTGCCGGGGCACCGGAATCAATAGAAAAGGCACCCCTTCCTGCTTGAGAATCTTCTCCGCCTTGAGGACTCTGTGGATTGAGTGAAATATGGCGACGTAATCGTTCTCTTTAACCATCCGCACTTCCTGAAACTGAACCCGGTAAAACACCGGGGGACTAAACTTCAAAGGGCACGCATCATGCCACGTTTGGAGCGGCATGACAAGACCACTTCATAGTAACAGCTCTGCCGGAGCCGGAACAAGGAAAGGCCGCCCGATATCGGACGGCCTTTCCTTATTATCAATGCTCGTGGCTGCGTTAGAAGTGATGGACAAAACGCATATTATAACGCTCACCTTCCGGGCGGCTCTCTGCGTCTGTCTCAAAGTAGGCGTTCATGAACAGATGTGTGTCCTGGGAGAAGTGCCAGACCAGGCCGGGGCCGATGGCAAAGACCTTTTCTTCCAGAGACTCATCCTTATTGCCATCGACTTCGGTGTCGCTGATCTGGTCGAACCAGTAGCCGTTGACGCCGAGACGCAATTGCTTCGGTAGGACCTCGTAAGCAGCTGAAAAGTTAGCGTGTACGGCATCGCCGGGCTCAAGATCAACGCTGGCCGGACTAAAATCATCATTTTTGTCATTCCAGAGATAGTGCAGACGCCATGACACGGTGGCCTTGGGACCAAGGAAGACAGTTGCCGCCCAGTAAGGATTGAAAGAGAAGTGGTTACTGCCCGGATTGAGCAGCTTATCCCCATCGTAGCTGCCAGTAGGGAAGATGGTCTGCAGTTCAATGCGGTTGAGCATCAGTGGCCCGTTCGCGCCCATGATCGGGTCCCACTGGATGTAAGGTCCGATCAATAGGTCCCCTACCCCGCTACCGCTGTCGCTCAAGGGCGAGTCGGAGTCGATCGAGACGATCGGCAGCATGACGTTCATGCCCCACTTGCCACCGAGGAAAAGCTCCTGGTCCGACTGGTAGATCAACTGGTTCATCAGCACCCAGACGTCCACTCCGGCATCCAGCAGCTTGTCACCGTCTTCATCGTTGACTTGGTCGGCAGTGTAATACTGCAGATACTCTGAGAGGTAAAGACCGGGGCCAGCCGGTGGCCCGCCATCGAGGAAGGTGGTAAAGCCGAGGTTTACATTCGGCTGTCCCAGGGCAAAAACCGGCCCGGCAGACAAGAGCACAAGTGCGACCAACGCGCATAGAACAAAACGTAAACTTTTCATCATCCAACCTCCCTGATTGTATGTGTGTTCAACCACCAATAAAAATTCAACAAATTCCGGCAAGCATCCCCGTTTTCAGATAATTTGTCAAGAATTGCGCGGGGGGCTGTATGGAGAACGACTCAACAGCAAGACCAAAGATTTCAGTGCCGGGGTGCAAACAGAGCCTGTTCACGGTGCGGTCGCAACAAAAAAAGCTCTCCGTGGAGCGGGATAACCTTCGATCGTTTTCTCACGATCTCCCGGGTCCAGAAAATCGGCGTACGACTCAAAAGTCATCCACTCAGTCTGGCGCTGTTCTTCGACGCTCGTCCGATTGATATCGACGCATTCGATATTTTTGAAGCCACAGCGACGCAGCCACAACATCATGGTAGCCACGGAAGGGAGAAACCAGACGTTGCGCATTTTGGCATAACGTCCTTCCGGCATCAGCACCGTCCCTTCATCTCCCTCCACAATAAGAGTCTCCAAAATCAACTCTCCGCCGGGACGCAAACAGGCCCGCAGCTCAAGCAGATGGTCCAACGGCGAGCGCCGATGATAAAGCACCCCCATGGAAAAGACGCTGTCAAAACAACCCAGGTCTGGGGGAACATCTTCTATGCCCAAAGGCAGCACGTAATGGTTCCTGTCACCGGCGTAGCGCTGCACGACCTGATATTGCATTACCGAGATCAGGGTCGGGTCGATGCCGAGGACAAAATCTGCACCTTCGCCAACCATGCGCCAGCCGTGATAGCCATTACCACAACCGACGTCAAGCACCTTTCTGCCCTCTAAAGGTTGGATGTGCGGCACGACACGATCCCACTTCCAGTCTGAACGCCACTCGGTATTGATATCAACTCCGAACAGGCTAAAGGGACCTTTTCGCCAGGGATGGAAAGCCTTAAGCTGTTCAGTCAATCGTTCACGGCTCAGCCCGCCCAAGTCTTCAGGCCGGCCGATTTCAACCCTGTCCTTAAACTCAAAGTGTGATGGCCTCAATTCAGGCAATTCATGCAAGGCTCTTTGCCAGCCGGCCATTTCCCCGTGCCCATCTGCAGACAACCTGCCAGGAAGGAGCTCCTGCAATTGCCGCGACCAGGATTCCAGCCCCAGGGTTTCAAGCTTTGGGTACAAAGAACTGTAAACACTCATTTAACAGCGACCAGAGAAGCGAAATTAAAACATTGGAACCAGACATCACTAAACCCGAAACCGGCATTTTTAAGGCGCAGTTGATGACAATCGAGGGTTTCCGGGATCAGCACTTTTTCCAACGCTGTACGTTTCTGACTGATTTCCAGATCGCTGTAGCCGTTGGCGCGTTTGAACTCATGGTGAGATTCCACATGAAAGTTTTGTCTCTCCTGCTCATCAAAGGCCATCTTCTCCGACAGGATCAGAATCCCGCCAGGGTTCAACCCTTGGTAAATACGCTCTATCAAGGCCGGGCGTTCTTCAAGCGGGATAAATTGCAGGGTAAAATTCAAGACAACGATCGAGGCATTTTCAATAACGACGTCCTGTATGTTGGCACACAACATTTTCACCGGGATGGCTGAAGAGGAGTCCGAGACCAAAAGTTCCTGACCACGGTCAATCATCGCCTGCGAATTATCCACCGCGATAATGTCACAACCTGGCTGACGGATGTTTTGACGCATGGCAAAAGTGACGGCTCCAAGGGAGCAGCCCAGGTCATAACAATGACTGTTTGCCTGGGCATACCTTGCAGCAAGAACCCCGATCGACGAGATCATCGTGGCATATCCGGGGACCGAGCGCTGGATCATGTCCGGAAAGACTTCGACCACCCGCTCATCAAAACGGAAATCAATGATTTCATCTAAAGCTGAGGCATAAATGGCATCTTGTTTCTTTACCACTGATTGTTCACCTTTCATTGTATTAAGTGACAAAGGTTCTCCCGCAAATTGTCGTTGACCGTTAAAATATCTCGTCTATAGAAACCACCTACAGAGAGGCCCCCTGTAACGGGCCGGATTCCACAACTTTGCCATTTGTTGAAACCTCTGTACGCCGGCGAAGGGATATGCCCTCAGCTAGGAGCAGGCCCTTTTCTGCTTACTCTTTTGGGCCAGCAAAAGAGTACGGCGTCTGGCAGTACGCGAACTGCCGGTTTCTCTTTTGACACACAACTCAAACGAAAAGCCTAAAACCGCCGGGCGAGTCGGGCGGCCGAGTTACTTTCTTTGGCTGATCTCAAAGAAAGAAACCAAAGAAACGATCTGACGCTGCGCCAGGCATGTTTTGCGCGCAAAGTCTGCGACATCAATTGAGTTTGTCTGGCTGTGCAGAGTTCTTCATTTCCCCCATAGGTGACGAAGCCCTTGTGGTCCTCTACGTCGCTGCAGCACGGTCTAATGCGCCTCACGCCAGTTTTCACCAGTGCCAACTTCCACCAGAAGCGGCACGGAGATATCAACCGCCCCTTCCATTTCTTCCCGAACCAAAGCTGATACCGTCTCGAGCTCATCCAACGGGACATCAAAGACCAGTTCGTCATGAACCTGCAACAACATGCGAGTTTCCAGCCCTTCTGCTGCAATGCGTCGGGCAATCTTCACCATGGCGACCTTGATGATATCTGCAGCCGAACCCTGCACCGGGTAGTTAATAGCGTTGCGCTCGGCATAGCCACGTACCGCGCCGTTCTTGCTGTTAATTTCCGGGATCGCGCAACGCCGGCCGAGCATGGTCGTTACGTACATCTTATCGCGTGCCTCGGCGATACAGGCATCCATGAAAGTACGAATACCGGGATAACGCTCGAAGTAGGTGTCGATGAATTGCTGCGCCTCACGTCGGCCAATATCAAGTTGCTTGGCCAGGCCGAAAGCGCTCATACCATAAATAACCCCGAAGTTGATCGCCTTGGCCTGACGACGTTGCTCATCGGTGACCATCTCAGGGAAAAGACCGAGCACTTCGCTGGCGGTGCGACGGTGGATGTCCTCACCACGAGCAAAGGCCTCTTTAAGGGCCGGCTCGTCGGCCATGTGGGCAAGGATGCGCAACTCGACCTGAGAATAATCTGCCGCTAGCAGCGAGCAGCCATCAGAGGGGATGAACCCTTCACGGATGCGCCGGCCCTCTTCAGTACGAATCGGAATGTTCTGCAGGTTGGGATCACTCGACGAAAGTCGACCGGTGGCTGTGATCGCCTGGTTAAAACTGGAATGAATACGTCCTGTCTCAGGATGGATCAATTTTGGCAGAGCATCCGTATAGGTCCCCTTCAATTTCATCAGGGAACGATAATCAAGGATCTTCTCGGCAATCTCGTGTTCCTCAGCTAGTTTGTTCAATACTTCGACATCAGTCGACCACCCGGTCTTGGTTTTTTTCCCCTTTGGCAGACCAAGCCGCTCAAAGAGGACCTCGCCAAGCTGCTTCGGAGAGCCAATATTAAAAGTGCCTCCGGCCAAACCATGAATCTGCTCCTCAAGTATCACAAGCTTCTTTTCCATGTCAGAAGAGAGCCCGCCGAGGAGGTCCGGATCGATCCGAATACCGGCCTGCTCCATCCTTATCAGGATAGGCAACAAGGCCATCTCTACATTTTCAAAAAGCTCTTGCTGTTCCTGCTCGGCGACCATGGGCAAGAGTTTTTCGTAGAGGCGCAAGGTGATATCAGCATCCTCAGCAGCGTAAACCGTTGCCTTCTCAACCTCAACCTCATCAAAACAGATCTTCTTCTTGCCGCTGCCGGCAACCTCACTGTAACTGATACAGCGATAATCGAGCAGGTCGGCGGCCAGACCATCCATGCCGTGAGATTTGGCTGCCGGGTTAGCAAGATAGCTGGCCAGCATCGTATCGAAAAGTGGCTCTGTGACCTCCACTCCAGCACGCCCCAACACCAGAATATCGTATTTCAGGTTTTGGCCTATCTTCAGATGCCGGGGTGAGGCCAGTAGCGGACTGATCGCGGTGAGAACCTGCTCGAGAGGCAACTGCTCCGGAACACCAAGATAGCGATGACTGACCGGCACGTACCACGCTTCACCTGAAGTCACCGCAAAAGAAAGCCCGACCAGATCGACGCGCAAAGGGTCCAGCCCGGTCGTCTCGGTATCAAAGGCGAATCGCTCAGACTTCTCCAATGTAACTATCATCTCCGCCAGTTCTGCTTCAGTCAATACAGCGCGGTAGCCCTCCCCGCTGGCACTGGCACTGGCACTGGCGCGAGAATCAGCAGAGAACTCCTGCAACAATTTAGGGAACTCACACTCCTTGAAAAGTTCCGTCAGCGCTTCGCGATCAGGCTCGGCCAGGACAAAGGCCTTGTCATCAATATCAAGTTCGAGGTCATCAACCAGGGTGACCAATCGCTTGGACAGGCGAGCCTGGTCAGCGAAGTTTTCCAGGTTCTCACGACGCTTGCCCTTGAGCTGATCGAGACTGGCCAGCAGAGTTTCAATGTCACCATATTCGTCGATCAGAGCTTTCGCCGTCTTCTCACCAATCCCCGGCACACCAGGGACATTGTCGGAACTGTCGCCGGAGAGCGCCTGGACTTCGACGACCTTGTCCGCGCCACCGAAACGCTCGAAGACCTCGGCAGGACCGGAGATCTTGTCCTTCATGGTATCGAGCAGACAGACGCGGTCAGTGACGATCTGCATCATATCCTTGTCGCCGGTCACGACGGTCACTTCGGTTCCCTGGGCAGAGAACTTTTTAGCAAGCGTTGCAATGATGTCATCCGCTTCATAACCAGCCTTTTCGATCCCGGGTAGATTGAGCGCCTCCACAACCCGCTTGATATAGGGAATCTGCGGCACCAGATCTTCCGGCATGGCCGAACGGTTCGCCTTGTATTCCGGATAGATTTCCTTGCGAAAAGTCGGCCCCTTGCTGTCAAAGATGACGGCCAGCTGGTCGGGCTGTAATTCGCGCATCACCTTGAGCAACATGTTGGTGAATCCATAAATGGCGTTGGTCGCCATGCCCTGCGAATTGGAGAGGTGGCGAATGGCGTAGTAAGCACGGTAGATGTAGCTGGAACCGTCGATCAGGAAAAGCCGCTGGGGCTGGATGGGCATGAGGTTGATCTCCTTGAGAATTAAGTGCCGAGCATTATTTCACAAGATGTTGAGGCAAAGGAGAAGAAAAGTACAAGGGTACAAATTAATAAAGGGCTCCTATTAGAATAAACATTGCGGCCTTATTTTTCTTGCCGTCTTTGTGTTGACAAAGTTTATTGAAATGATTAGCTTTTCAATAAGTTACCTTTCCTATGAGGAGTGCTCTTGCATGGCTGACAAAGAACAGGTTGATGATCCACTCTCAGACTTCGAAATCGACCATGAAAAAATGACTGAAATTATCGAGGACCACGTCAACGGGGGGGGACTGGTGGTGGCCTCGGAAGTACTTCCTACCGGCCTGCCGATTATTCCGCTACGACCACGTCCGGCTTTTCCAGGCATCATGATCCCTCTGGTTCTCAACGGCCAGGGCCAGGTGGCAGCAATGCACCAGGCCATGGAGCATCAGGCCCAGACACTCGGTCTGATCATGGTGCGTGATCTTGATGAAGAGGATGGCATCAACAACCTGCACCAGATTGGCGTCGCAGCCAAGATTGTCAAGGTTCTCCACACCGAGAAAAATGCAGCACACATTCTGGTCAATAGCCTTGAACGCTTTGAAGTTGAGAATATTCACGAAAGAGGAGTCACTCTCTACGCCCAGGTGCGCTACCATTTTGCCACTGAGCTGTCAGTCAACCCGGAGTTGCAGGCCTACTCGATGGCCATTCTTTCAACATTGAAGGAACTCGTTCAGATCAATCCTCTCTACAGTGAAGAGATAAAACTTTTTCTCAATCGTTCGAGCCTTGATGACCCGGGCCGACTGGCTGACTTCGCTGCCAACCTGACCAGTGTCGACGGCCAGCAGTTGCAGGAGATTCTGGCGACCATTGATGTCCGCAAACGCATCGACAAGGTTCTGGTTCTGCTTAAAAAGGAGCTTGAAGTTTCGCGGCTGCAGACCAAAATATCCAAACAGATTGAAGATAAGGTTTCTGCCCAGCAGCGCGAATTCTTTCTGCGCGAGCAGCTCAAGGCGATCAAGCAGGAACTGGGTCTGGAAAAAGAAGGCAAGGACACGGAAATCGAAAAGTTCCGCAAGCGCCTCAAGAGGCTTGAACTCAACGAGGAGGCAGAACGTGCCGTCGAAGATGAGATGGAGAAACTCCAACTGATCGAGCCGACCTCGCCGGAGTATAACGTCAGCCGCAGCTATCTCGACTGGCTGACCATCCTGCCCTGGGGCGTGTTCAGCAAGGACTCCTACAATATCGGCCGGGCCAGACGCGTACTCGACCGCGACCACTACGGTCTCAAAGACGTCAAAGAACGCATTCTTGAGTTCATTGCTGTTGGCAAGATGAAGGGCGACATTTCCGGGTCAATTCTTTGCCTGGTCGGCCCGCCAGGTGTCGGCAAGACATCCATCGGCCACAGCATTGCAGAGGCCCTGGGTCGTGAGTTCTTCCGCTTTTCGCTGGGTGGTATGCGCGACGAAGCTGAGATCAAGGGACACCGACGCACCTATATCGGTGCAATGCCGGGGAAATTCATCCAGGCAATGAAAACCGTCGGCACGGCCAATCCGGTCATCATGCTTGATGAAGTCGACAAGATCGGCGCGTCCTTCCAGGGTGACCCGGCTTCTGCCCTTCTTGAAGTCCTTGATCCGGAGCAAAACGGAAGCTTCAGGGACCACTATATGGACGTCCCCTTCGACCTCTCCAATGTCCTCTTCATTTCCACGGCCAACCAGTTAGACACCATTCCCAGGCCCCTGCTCGACCGCATGGAAATGATTCGCCTCTCGGGCTATATTCTCGAAGAGAAACTCGAAATCGCCAAACGTTACCTGATCCCCAAGGCCCTCAAAAGTCACGGGCTGAGACGTGGTCAAGTAACAATCCAGAAATCGGCACTCAGACAGATCATTGATGGCTATGCCAGAGAAGCAGGGGTTCGCAACCTTGAAAAACAGATCAAGAAAATCATGCGACGCTCAGCGATGGCCTTTGCCGAAGACGAAAACCTGAAAAAAAACTCTGTCTCCAGGCGGGACCTGGAAAGTTATCTCGAGAAACCGGTCTTTACCTCTGACGAAATTTTTGAAGGAGTTCCCGGCGTGGCAACCGGATTGGCGTGGACAAGCATGGGTGGGGCCACTCTGCAGATCGAAGCGGCTGCCATGATGGCCAAAGCAAAAGGCTTTAAACAAACCGGTCAACTTGGCAAAGTCATGGTGGAAAGTTCAGAGATCGCCTACTCATATATCATGGCTCACATTGAAGACTACGGCGGTGAAGAGGGCTTCTTTGACCAACACTTCATTCATCTGCATGTCCCGGCCGGCGCCACACCGAAAGACGGTCCGTCGGCGGGTATCACGATGGCCACAGCCCTGGTGTCGATGATCACCGGCAAAAGAGTGAAGAAAAAGCTCGGCATGACCGGAGAGCTGACGTTAACTGGTCGGGTGCTTCCTATCGGCGGGGTCAAGGAGAAGGCAATCGCGGCAAGGAGGTCCGGTCTAAAAATACTCGTATTCCCGGATGACAATCGCAAGGACTTTGAAGATCTTCCAGACTATCTGAAAGAGGGCCTTGATGTGCATTTTGTCAAGACTTTTACCGACGTCTACCAGTTCGTTTTCTGACCTTCCTGACATATCAGGCAAGAGGGACTTGTAAGGGACACATTCTTTGGATGTGTCCCTCAGGCTGCTGACAAAGTTCAGCATTGTGTCAATAATTGAAGTCGGAGAGGAGCCAACAGATCGTTAATCTGTTGTTCTTTTTGTTGGGCTTTGCAATCTAAAGCTAAAAGCAGAACCGTCGGGGTTGCCCGACAGCAACGTCATTTTCTTTGTGGCGACAAAGAAAACGAAGCAAAAGAAAACTGGTTCAACGTCTTGTTCTGGCTGTGCTCTTGCGCAACTGGGAAGTTCAGATCCAGTACCGTATCCGCAAAACAGTCGCCTACATCATCTATCCTTTCGCTTTCATCGTGATCGGCAATATATGGTTTCCAGGATTTCAGGCTATTTCAACCTATCTTGGTCTGCTTTCTGCCGGTCTGGCAATCGCCCTTCAGACACCTTTGGTCAATCTCGCCGGGTGGGCGTTTATCCTTTGGCGTCACCCCCTCAAGGTCGGAGACCGCATCCAGATTGGCAACGACCGCGGCGATGTAATCGATCAGCGCATCTTCATGTTCAGCCTGATGGAAATCGGCAACTGGGTCGATGCTGACCAGAGCACCGGACGGGTAATTCATATCCCCAACGGCAAAATCTTCACTGAGGTCCTGGCAAACTATAGCCAGGGGTTCCAGTATATCTGGAATGAGATACCGGTTCTGGTCACCTTCGAAAGCGATTGGCGTAAAGCAAAGCACTTGCTTGACGAAATTGCCCAACAACACGGAGCCTCGCTGAGCGATTCTGCGGCTCGGAAGTTGCGTGAAGCTGCAAAAAAATTCATGATCTTTTATTCTAAGTTGACACCAAAAGTTTACACCACAGTCCTTGACCGTGGTGTCATGCTGACAATCCGCTATCTTTGTGACCCACGTAAACGCCGTGGCTCAGAACAGGAGATATGGGAAAACATCCTCGATGTTTTCGCTGCTCACGATAATATCGACTTCGCCTACCCGACCCAGCGTTTCTACAGTAATGCGCAAGAGGGGAAACCGGGGACCCGGCCCGAAGCAGTCTATGCCGCGCTGCCACACGAATAGTCAAACGTTTCGACAAAGGACGAGTTGTCCTCCTTATGGTGATGCGACGTCAAGCCCGGGCCGTCAGCAATAGCCGATAATTCATAAAGCCGTAATCCCCCTCTCCCTTCTGCGATGAAAAATTCCGGTGGATCACCACATCTTTGAATCCGGCGTCATGCACCAACGACTCCAGCCCTTCGGAGCAATATGTGCGTATCGCGTAGGTCTGGTCACGGATCAGACCTTTTTCTTTGCAGATCACCACTTCGCGCACCCGGACCGCGTCCTGACCCAGTTCCCGCTGGCGGCAGACGACGATACTCTCTTCGATCTCATGCCAGGCGTTGGGAGTGAATCGTTCCCGCACCACGTCGCCGTCGGTAATGTCGAGCAGCAGGTGCCCACCCGGCTTGAGCAGCCGCCGGGCTTCGTGCATGATGCGCAGGTCATCGGTGTCCTGCGGCAGGTAACCGAGGGAGTTGCCGAGGATCATGACGTGATCGAAATTGCTGTCCGGCAGGCCGGTCTGCACAGCGTCCCCCTGGACAAAATGGATAGCGCATCCGTTGTCCGCCGCCTTGTCCCGTCCGCGCTGCAGCAGAACATCGGAATAATCAAGGACCGTGCAAGCGTCATAGCCACGACGGTGCAATTCCAGGCTATGCCTTCCCTGTCCGCCACAAAGGTCAAGAATGTGGTGCTCCGGCTGCAGCGGCAGCAGATCGCAGACCACATCGATCTCGCGTCGCGTAACTTCGTCATTATCCACCGAGCGGGCATCGGTAATCAGGTAGACCTCATCAAAGAGCGACTTCCACCAATTGGGATTGACGTCGAAACTCATGGCTCCTCCGGATGGGCCCCGAAGCTGAACAGGCCGTCGGTGGCGAAAATTGCCGCTGAGCCTTGCCACGGCTGAGACTGACAGATGACCAGCTCCTCGTCCTCGATATCGATCATCTCGTTCAGCGCGCCTTCCTGGTACATCTTTTCCAGCAGCAGGCAATCGCTCCAGACCGCTTCGGTATAACCGCGCAGCTGCCGCAGATGGTCAGCGGTGATCAGTCTCGGTCGCAGGGCCATCTTGATCGGGCCGAGCAGGTAGGTGAAGCGATGCTCGAGGGAGAGTTGCCGCTGCATTTCCAGCACGCCACGCAGTTCATCGGCGTCGATGCTCATCATCGCATCGTTGATCCGCTTGACCGCCTCGCGGACCGACAGGTTGCTTTTCAGAATGGCCAGCGGCTGAACCCCGCCGCCGCTGCCGACGTTGGTTGGCACCCCTCCGTAGCGGACCAGGAACCCGAACAGACCGCTGTTACCAAACAGACAGCGGAAGTCGGTCTGAACCCGTTCCAGGAACACCCCTTTGTCGTCTTCATAGCAGACGCACTCCTCTGCCCAGAGATGCAGAGGGATCTTGTCCTGAACGATGTAGAGCCCTTTTTCCAGGGCCAGCCCCACCGCCTCATCAGCATCCGGGTTGACCCCGCCGACCCGCACACCCATCCCCGAGTATCCCCGCTCCGGTTTGAGCACCAACTCCTGCCAGTTGCTGCGGGTCCATTCGATCAGGTCGTCGATCTGCTCGCCCTTCGGCCCCAGCGCCTTGCCCGGCAAAAAACGCCGGGTCCAGGGAGTGCGCGCCACCGACTCGGAGCTGAAGCGTTCTCTGCCCTCCGATGTGAGAATTTCAAACATGCTTTTGACGTTGATCGGCTCGGTACCGCGCGGATTGACTACCCGCCCCTCGCTGACCAGTTGCAGCAGCGGCTGCAGGTTGTGCTTGCGGTGCAGGTTAAGCAACACATCTGTGTTGAAGTCGACAAAGGCGATGGAGACCGGCATGTTCCGGTAACAGGGTCGCCCGTTATGTATCTCCAGTTCGTGTGGCGCCATCAGGGCACCGGAGAGGCCGTCGATGGCGTTCAGGCGATTGGCCAGGTTGATATTCTCTGTGACATCCTCCAGGGTCTCTTCTTCGGCGATCACCGCGATCAGTCCGGGATTACCGCCGGAAAGTCTCTGGTGGCTGTCGGTCAGCATGCGGGTAAAACCATCGATCGGATAAAGCAAAGGGTGATCGAAATCGAGGTCAACATCGATCGGCTGGAGCTGCTTGATCCGGGCCCAAACTACCTTGCCGATCTCCTGTGTGATGCGCTGATAGTCCCAGCCACCGGGGCTGCCCAGGTTCCACTCGGAATGATATCCCCAAAACTTATCCACCTATTCGACTCCTTCCTCAACGAGAATTGTCTCCAGTTCGGCAAGCCCGATCTGCCCCTGCCGGAGGAGGGTGCGAGAAAACCTTGCGGGGTCAGTCGACCCGAAACGATCCAGAAGATCCAGGCTTTTTCTTAAGCCCAGAGAATAACATATCTGATAGCCGGGGCGCAGGGCGTACTTGGGGACCACCGCCGCCGCCCTCTGACGGGAATATCCTACATCCACCAGCAGCTGCACTGCATCACGAAGGGACAACGCACCGGATTGCAGGCCGAGATCAATCTGCCCGCGCACAGCTCGTTCGATGCGCCGCCGGGCTAACAGGAAACGGTCCCAGTCACCGTCGAAATAGCCGCTGCGCGCCATTAACTCTTCAGCCAGGCAGGCCCACCCTTCATAGCAGAGCGGTTTCTCTATGGGCCTCCGAACCGCCCGTGGCAGACTCCAGCGAGAGACATCAAGCAGATGATGACCGGGCCAGGCCTCGTGTGCTGCGGTCATACGGTATTCAAGGGTTCGCCCGATCTCTCTGTTGCGCATCTCGCCCCGGGAATAGACATAGAAGGTCCCACCACGCGCAGGGTAACCAGGCCGGGCACCGTAAGCATCCGAAGCCCGGATCACCGCAAGGTTTTCGGGGACCTCGGACAGTTCCGGTGCCAGATCGACCCGGAGTTCCGGCGGGACCAAACCGGAGCGACGGACATGGGCCTCCATCCGTTCCAGTTCCGGCCGGTAGAGTTTCAACAGATCCCCCCCCGGGGCCGCAACAAAAGGGATCATCCCTTCAAGCTCCTGCCAGCGTCGTCCCGGCGCCAATCGCGCCGCCTCGCTCTGGAGCAGTTCCTCCATCTCCTCCTGTTCGGTCTCCAGCACGCGGCGGATCGCCTCAAGGTCAAGTCCGCAACAGAGATGTTCCTGCACCAGCCGCCCGAACTGTTCGTTACCCAGGAGAAAAGACTCCTGCACCGTCACCCTCTTCAGCCCTGCCGCGAACAGGTCGAGAGCCGTCAGTGCATCACCGATCGAAAAACCGGAGGACTGTAACCGTGCCAGCCACCTGCGCAGATCCGCTGCCATCGCCAACCCCGACTCAAGAAAAAGTTGCGGGACAGTCTCCAGACAGGCAGTCGCTCGTCGGAGAAATTCCGGTAGTCCCGCGATTCGATCCGCCCAGGCGGAAGCACAATCCGCCTCAAGCGCCTCGCTCAGACCGGCAGCTACAATTGTCAGGTGAAAAGTCGGCTGACTGTTCTGGGGGGCGAACTCGATCAACTGCTCACGCAAGGTCCGCATGGTTGTCTGCAGCAGACAGGCATCCACAACTTCAGCGCCGCCCCCGGAACAGGCCAGCGCGTCGGCACGGGCTTCCCAGACCCGCAGACGATCGGCGAAACTCTCACCATGAACCTGAGAGAAATCATCCCACACGCGCCATTCTTTTTCATCGGCAACAACCTGTGGGAAAAAATAGAACTCATCACTCGCCGCACAGACCGGGTAGGCCGTCGCAATTGCGTCATAAGCTTGTGTGGCATGCTGTTCGATCGTCTGTTGGCGAGGAGATTGGTTTATGGTCATCGGCCCGGTCAGGATAAAGATGGAAATTCGTTCTGGTAAGTATACCAGTCTGATCGGAATAGTTTGGTGTGGCCCAACAATCAAACCAATTTAGCAGTTTATTCTTATGCCGATTGTAGAAGATTGAAATCGCTCCGCATTTCTGCTAAGTTTGCGCCTCTCAACACCACAAATGGAGTGTCAACATGCGCGTACTATCCGGCATTCAACCTTCCGGCTCCCTGCACCTTGGCAATTACTTCGGCATGATGTCGAAGATGATCACCTACCAGGAAGAGTCGGAGCTGTTCTGCTTTATCGCCAACTACCATGCCCAGACTTCGGTCAGCGATGGCAAAACCCTCGCACGCGGTACACTCGAAGCTGCCGCCAACTTCCTTGCGCTCGGCATGGACCCGGAGAAAAGCACCTTCTGGGTACAGTCAGACGTCCCGGAAGTTCAGGAACTGGCCTGGCTCCTTTCCAACTTCACCCCGATGGGCCTGCTTGAACGCTGCCACAGCTACAAGGACAAGATCGGCAAAGGTATCGCCGCCAACCACGGCCTGTTTGCCTACCCGGTCCTGATGACCGCTGACATCCTGCTCTTTCAGAGTGAGAAAGTCCCGGTCGGCAAGGATCAGAAACAACATGTCGAAGTCGCCCGTGACATCGCTCTCAAGTTTAACAACGAGTACGGTGACATCTTCACCATCCCGGAGCCTGAGATTGACGACGATGTCGCCACAGTACCGGGACTCGACGGCCAGAAGATGAGCAAGAGCTACGGCAACACGATCGATCTGTTTGCCGAGGACAAGGCGCTGCGCAAGCAGATCATGCGGATCGTCACAGCCCCCATCCCTGTCGAGGACCCCAAGGATCCCGACGCCTGCAATGTTTACAAAATCTTCCGCCTGTTTCTCGACAAGGAAGGCGATGCCGTCCTCAGGCAACGTTACCGGGCCGGTAACATGGGCTTCGGTGACGTTAAGCAGGAGCTGTTTGAAACAGTGCGTGACTATTTTGCTCCCCAGGCCGAATATCGCAAGGAGCTTTTGGCCAACCCGGACGAAATTCGCGAGATTCTCGCCAAAGGGGCTGACAAAGCTAGGTACGCAGCGAGTAAGACGTTGCGTAAGGTAAGGAAGAAGACAGGATTGACCTACTGAGAATAAAAGTGCAACAGAATTGTAAGTCTGTTGCACTTATGTTTTTTTAGGACGAAAAGCAGAACCGGCGGGTCGCGTCCCGCCAGACGCCATTCTTTTT
>CAZXBD010000139.1:0-2223 GCA_964638305.1 uncultured Geobacteraceae bacterium
GGCGGGCTGACACCGAAAATTGCCTTTGGACTGATCAAGAAGCCGGTTGGCACGGTCCTGAAGGTCACAGCCATGGCAGACAGTATGAAAAAGTTAGCGCGCAATAAGTCCCCTGAAGAACTGGATGATATCAACAGGGAAAAACTTAAGGCGATGGGCGTTTCCGACTCTCTGAGCAAGAGTTTTTTACGCAACTATAACTACGACCCCTTGGAAAAAACTCTGTTGGTGGGGGCCTTGGCCGTTCTGGAGGGGGTTGAACAACGAGAGCTGGTCATCCTTTCGGCATCTCATGCACCAGACAAGACTGTCGCCCGTTACCTTCGTGCTCAGGCACAGATGATGTTGGGCTACCACCAGAATGTAGCACCGGTCAAAACAGTTCTAAGTGTCAATGGCGGCCTGGCATTACAGAATGCTAAAGGTGCTGTCGTCGGCCTCTCACCATACGATTACGCTGCCTGGACCAGCACTCTGAACAACAAAGAAAAAGGCACCACTGAGTTTCTGAAGCAAGTGCCGGGAGTCACCGGCAAGGAGCTTTGGGTTGCCGGACGGATCGCTCATCTGGCCCGTACTGTGATCGAGAGCCGTGGCTGGGTGGTGCATGATCGGGTGAGGGCGAAGCTGATTAAGTAGCTGCCGATTCGGCCGTTGGCTCCTTTTCCGAACATCACAATCTGGTTGTATTTGCATGGGTTGTGATGTTCAGGACTTGGAGGCACAATCTGTTTGATCAGTTTCGAACTGGTTCGCACACCAGCTTTACCCTTAAACCGGCCCTGCTGGTCGGCTTCTTCCTCAGTGGTCTGGTTGTCCGCGGGGGGGCAGGGTTGGTGGATCGAGCCGGTCCTTGGCGGCCTTACCGAATTCCCATTGATGGTGGTACGGTTCTGACTGCATTCAATGACAACGCAGCTATCACTTACCTGAGTACGTTGGTTCCAGGTTTCACTGACAGCCTCAAATATGCTGTCGTCGCTGGTGCGGTCGCCGGTGGTGGCTTGACTGTGATAGACAACGCCCCGAACCCGGCGGGGCAAGCAATACTCAAGGATTACTTTGAAAATGGTGTTTCACCGCTGGGTTTGTTGAAAGGTGCTCTTGTTCCGACGTTCATCATGTTTGTGATGTTCTTTGTTTTTAGTTATTGACGTTTTCTCTAGAGCGAGGGCTATCTAAAAAGGACATTTGGTTTATCCCTTAAAGGTCGACGCCCTTCTTGTGGAAGGGCTTTCGGCTAAGTTGGGAGATTCACTTGAAAGTATCTACTCTCCTGCTACTCTTGCACTGATGTTGTGTCGTTGTTTGGGAGAATCAGGTCTCTAGCTCTGAGCGGCAGAGAGATTACTCCCTCTTTTCTCACCCTTTATGGGGGAATGTATTCTGTTTTTAATCCTTTAAAATATAATAGAGTGCTAGTCTAAGGTACCCTGCAATGAGGGCGATTACTGGTGCGCTTTGCCATTTCAGCGTGTTTATAATTCCGATTCAAATTAGCAGCCTTTTTTGTCGTCATATGTATTCAACAATTGCTCAAAGGAGAACACCATGAAACCTGTATTGACCTGGGTCCTGCGCAGCGCTTGTCTGGCCCTGTTGTTGGTTCCCTCCCTGCCTGTCGCCTCTTCAGCGACCGAGCCACTGACGACCATCGGCACTGGTAGTATCAACGGTGTTTATTACAGCGCCGGCGGTGCCGTAGCCAAAATGTTCAACCTGAAGCGTCAGGAGTTCGGCGGTTGGATGGCCAACCAGTCAACAGCAGGGTCGCTGGGAAATATCGACAAGGTGCTGGCTGGTGAGGTTGATTTCGGGATTTCTCAGGCCAACTTCCTGCACTTTGCCTGGAATGGTATGACGATCTTTGACGGTCAACCGAAAAAGGATCTGCGGGCTGTTCTGGGATTGTACACCGAGGATCTCACCCTGATTGCCGCTATGGATGCGGGGATCAACACCCCTGCTGACCTGAAAGGGAAGCGGGTTAATGTCGGGGCTCCGGGATCGAGTGATGAAGTAACAACCACGCTTGTTCTGGAGAGGCTGGGAGTCGACCCTGCTGACCTCATAATTACTGAAGAGCCCACCTACCTGGCGTCGGAAAAGATGCAAACCAATGACCTTGATGCCTATTTCTTCACCGTCGGACATCCGAATCTTTCGGTGATGGAAGCGACAGAAGGTGAGCGCGATGTGCATATCGTGCCCTTCGAGCAAAAG
>CAZXBD010000140.1:0-4679 GCA_964638305.1 uncultured Geobacteraceae bacterium
CTGGCGACTGCGAGCCTCGACACTCCTGATCCGCAGCCTGTAGCCAACAATGACGCTACCTATCAAGGTCATCAAGGCGATTCCTCGAAACCACCAGGTTTCCCAGAACGGCGGAACGACGGTGACTGTCAATGAGCTACCTTCTTCAGGGTGCACGAACAAGTTGTCAGTGAGTTTGAAAAAAGGCCTTCTGAACTATCCTTGAGAGGCACTACCCAACTCAAGTAGATCAGGAGGCCTAAAATGGAAAATATCACGATTATTGCTCAAATGCTATCAGAAGAGATTCAGCAGGAGTTAACTACAGGGTACACTTTAACCGCTATTGAGCAGACCACGCGCCGTCTTGTCCAAGAAATCGGGCGGCAAGCCATTGCTATGGTGGTCAATTCGGAAGAGCAACCGTATCCTGAGCGGGAAGTTTCCTGTTCCGGCTGTGGTCAAGCGATTCCCTATGTTCGTTGGCGGTCAGCCCAGTTAAGGACGCTCTTCGGCGATATGGAGGTCAAGCGGGCGTATTATCTGTGTCCCGGATGTCACCAGGGGTGCTGTCCACTGGACCGACGACTAGGGTTACGGCCTAACGCTATCAGTGCAGAACTCGAACGACTTGCAGCGATGACAGGGGTTTTGTTGCCTTTTGGCAAAGGGCGAGACCTGTTCGAAACCTTGACCCTAGTCTCGTTGAGTGATCAAACACTGGACAAGGCGACACAAGTCTATGGTGCGGCAGCTACACGGCGAGAACAAGAGTGGCAAGCGGTTGCCCATGACCAAGACGAACTCCAACGGCGAAAACGCGAGGTGCGAAAGCCCTTGCGTTTGTACGGGGCTTTCGACGCCACCAAGGTCCACACGCGGGGAGTTGAGGAGCATCCCTGGCGCGACCTCAAAGTCGGCGCCTGGTTTGAAGCGAGGGGCAAACCACCCAAGAAACCGGATGGCCAATGGCGTATCCAGGCCGAAAACATCCACTACTTAGCCGATATCTGCCCAGCTTCTGAGTTCGGCTCCCTCATGTGGGCTACTGGCGTACGCCAACATGCCCAGCTAGCCCAAGAACTGGTCATCTTGGGAGATGGAGCTGAGTGGATCTGGAAACTCGTTGCCGAACATTTCCCACGGGCGGTACAGATCCTGGATTGGTTCCATGCTGCAGAGTATCTCATGCCCGTGGCTAAAGCGGCCTTTTCGACAGAAGAGGCCCAAAATGACTGGGTGGCTCAGACCAAACAAGCTCTCTGGGACGGAATGATTGATGAGGCGATTACTGCCTGTTTGAACCTCGTGCGAATCGAAGACAGTTCTGACCCAGCATTCGTAGCCGCCCGGTACTTTGACCAGAATCGCTGTCGTATGAACTATCCGGCTTATCGACGACAAGGCTACCAAATCGGGTCGGGCACAATTGAGAGTGCGGCCAAGCAGATCGGTATGATGCGGATGAAGGTAGCCGGTGCCATCTGGAATGAAGATAGTGCCAGAAAAGTTGCCAAAGCCCGAGCTGCCTATCTTTCCAATGAGTGGGATGAGTTAGCGGCTTATCGTGCCTTGCCGCTTGCTACCTGACAGGTTGTTCGTGGACCCCCTGGTAGGGCGCAGGGTTTTTCAGTAAAACCAAGAAATAAGAAAAAGGCACCTGAACTTGGTATGATTATATGTGCTAAACCAACCAAGGACAGGTGCAGAATGAAGGATATCATAATCGAAGCCCGAGAGATAGAAGGGGTCGTCTTCGACTTGGGGGAGTTAACCAAGCGGCTCAACCGGTTGACGGATCGGCGAGACAATCGGGGGAAGGTGTACTCCATAGGGAGTCTGTTGAGTATGATTGTGTTGGCGCGTCTTTCAGGAGCCGATAAGCCCTGGGCGATCTACGAGTGGATTCGGTATCGACGGCCAGCCTTTGTAAAGCTATATGATCTGGAGAGAGGGAACACGCCGTGTGTGAACACCATCCGCACGATTCTAGGAGATGTGGTGTTGCAGGAGGAGTTGGAAACGACCCTGGGTCAATATTTACATGAACAGTATGGGGGGCAATCGAGTGTGTTGGTGGCCATCGACGGCAAAACGATGCGGGGGACCATTCCCAAGGGGATGTCGCAGGGGGTGCACTTATTGACGGCGTATCTAGCCGAAGAAGGGATTGTGCTCAAACAGGTTGAAGTGGTGAGTCAGGAGAATGAGATCAGCGCCGCCCCCAAATTGCTCAGCGGTCTCTATCTCAAGGGAAAAGTCGTCATCGCTGATGCGATGCAGACCCAACGGTCGTTTTGCTTGGATGTGCTGCGCCAAGGGGGTCACTATCTGTTGTGGGCCAAAGAGAACCAACAAACCTTACTAGACGACATCCGGCAGTTTTTCGAACCGCCCCCTTACGTCCCTGGCTGGTATCAGCCTGAATGGCCCCGCACCGTCGCCGTGACTTGCACCAAAGGACACGGTCGACTGGAGAAGCGAACGCTCTCTCTGATCGCCGACCCCGGCTCTTTTATCGATTGGCCAGGGGTCCAGCAAATCTTCAGATTAGACCGATTTTCTCAAGAGTTGAGCACCGGAAAAACCTCCCACCAAACCGTTTATGGTCTTACCAGTTGCCCACCCTCTTTTGCCGATGCCCACCGCCTTCTGCAATGGACACAAAACTATTGGGCCATTGAAAACGGCTTGCACTACCGGCGCGATGTGACCCTTCAGGAAGATGCCACGCGCTCCTCGCTCACCGGCTTGGCTAAATCGTTGGCTATTCTCAACAATTTTCTCATCGGCCTGGTTCACAAGCTTGGCTTCATGAATCTCGCTTCCGCTCGCCGCTTTTTTGACGCTCGAATCGCCCAACAACTTCTTTTTGATTTTTACTGAAAAGCCGTGCTATTTAATACCGGGTGGGCGTCAAAATTGCGTAACAGGCTGGGGACATCAGGATCGAGAAGGCCCCCAAGAGCGCCGCCAAGGATGATCGGCTGGCGGATGCCAAGGTTTTTTCGGGGTCGTATTTTCAGATTTTTGCTTAGGGTTGAGAACCGGTTCAGGGGTAACGCGAGCCGGGTCCACGGTGGCGGGAGACAAGCCGGGTTTGGGTGGAGGGTGGGGCTGCGACGTCCAACGTCGTTGAAGGCGGAAGGCAGTCAGCTGCTGCCAACCCTCGTCCCAACAGTCATTACTAATGAGATTTCTCAGGGCCAGCATGGGGTCGACATGCTGTTCAGCCCAGCGCATGCCGGCTTGTTTGAGGCGGCTGTGGACGACATGTTTGTGGCTGCTCTCGACACTGCCAGAGCCGATGGGATAACCCCGATTGCGGAAGTGGGCATAATCGATCATTTCTCGACGTTGGGACAGATAACGCAAGCCATGCTCAATAACCGTTTTTTGCTCATCGGTCTCGGCCTGCTGACCAAACAGAGCCAACTCTGTCAGCAAACGCTGAGGCGTTTCATGCTTGAGTTGGTGTGATTTTTCCTTGAACCAGGCTTTGAATGCTTCTGTATCCTCGCCTAGAATCGCTTTCCCCATGTCACCCACATAGTGCTGAGCATGGGCGAAATCGATGACCCGCTCTGCCTTAGGACAATGATAATCGACAAAATTCTGTATCCAGGCTGCGCCATCATTGACAGCCACCACCTCCTTGGCTTCGTACAGGCCACGACGGTGTACCTCACTGAGCGCATAGCGTTCGAACTCGCGAGCCCGGTAAGTCCGAGAGAAGTAGCTTAGTGCCGAACTCTTCACTTCAACTTTATGCTTTTTGGCATTCCATTGGCCAGCGAACTCGCCGATGGCTACTGTTTTCACCTCCCGCCACTCTCCATTGGTCAAGCCAACGAAGGCGCCATCTGCGCTGACCATCATTCGCTCTCCGGGGACCGGTGCTTCGGGCATCTTTGTCTCTATTTCTTCTGTCGCCTGTCGCGCCACCGCTTCACTGGCCCAGCCGTTTTCCTGTGTCGTCCGGCGTACGGTTGGCTCTGCTATCTCGGTCTGCCAGAAGGCCTTTATCTCATCTGCTGCCTGTTGAAACGGTAGCTTGCTCCCCAGTCGGGTCATCGCCTCTTGCAGACGCGGCGTGTAGCGACCCGGTAACAACTCCAGTTCTTCATCCAGGGGGAAAAAGAGTCGCCCCACACCCCGCACATCGCCCTTGGTTGCGCCTCAGTTCTATTGCCTGCTCATGTTCTGTTGTTAGTTGTCGTTTCTTCTCCCCATTGGACTGTAATGGCGCTCCACATGCTGGACACTTCGGCCGTTCTGCCGCTGGCTTTCCTGCCCACTCCTGGCTCCCGCTTTCCAGTGCCAGGTCTTCCATCATCTGGGCTCGTACCCGCGCTAATTTCTCGTCTATCGTCGACTCGATATCATTGAATGTCGCCTTCCGATGTTCTCGCCGCCAGGCATTCAACTCTTCTGTTGCCTCATCGAACAAGCTCTGCCAATTTCGCTTTTTCTCTCCCACCTGCACGTCCTCCTTTTATTTCGTTACTCGCTTATTGTCCTCCTCCCGCCTCTTTACGCCAAAGTGACGCCCACCCTAACATGACGGCCGAATGGAAGAGTAAGCGTCAAATTTGCGCAATTGGTATCGACACTGCTTGCCGTGCCTACCAACCGGGCTAAGTAAGCGACCCTTATACAGCGCTGTCTTCTTTGAATATCTTTTCTCGCTTGATATAAGC
>CAZXBD010000141.1:0-49913 GCA_964638305.1 uncultured Geobacteraceae bacterium
GGGTTGGCACCGATCGAAGCCAGGGTGTCGGCATGCTTGTCGAGGGCTGCCTTGAAGTAAACTTTAACGCAATGACCGAACATGATCGGATCGGAGATCTTCATCATGGTGGCTTTGAGGTGCAGGGAAAGCAGCACGCCCTTCTCTTTGGCCTCTTGCGCGGTCTTGGCGTAGAACTCTTGCAGTTGTGCAACCTTCATGACCGAGCTGTCCATGATTTCGCCAGCCTGCAGAGCGACTTGCTTCATCTCAGTGGCGTTGCCAGCAGCGTCAACAAACTGAATCTTTACGGTGTCGGCAGCGTCCATAGTGACCGATTTCTCGGTCTCGTAGAAGTCGCCACCGTCCATGTGGGCTACGCGGCACTTGGAAGTACCAGGCGCTGGCCAGTCTTTCATCATGCGGTGTGGGTTCTTCTGAGCGAATTTCTTGACCGAAGCGGCGGCGCGACGGTCGGAGTTACCTTCACGCAGAACCGGGTTGACTGCAGAACCGAGACACTTGGCAAAACGGGCCTGGAGTTCTTTCTCTTCCGGAGTGTTAGCTTCTTCAGGGTAGCTCGGGATATCGTAGCCCTTTTCCTGCAGCTCGGCGATCGCGTCCTGCAGCTGAGGGATAGAAGCGCTGATGTTCGGCAGCTTGATTACGTTGGCTTCCGGCTTTACAACCAGCTCGCCGAGCTCTGAAAGGTAATCAGCAACTTTTTGATCTTCGGTCAGGTTGTCAGGGAAGTTTGCAATGATGCGTCCAGCCAGGGAAATGTCCTTGGTCTCAACATCAACGCCTGTTCCCTTACAGAAGGCCTGAACAATAGGAAGGAATGCGTAGGTTGCTAATGCGGGTGCTTCGTCAATTTCTGACCAGATGATCTTTGCCATTTTTACTCTCTCCTTGAAGTTTTTATACAGAATTGCCAGAGGCTTAAGCTACAAACAAAAAACGCGCAAGGAAGCCTTGCGGAAAGGTGTATACAGTATACAAACGGCTTTATAGCTGTCAAGGAAAAATGTATGCTCAGTTGCGGCATGAAAAACGGCGTGAATTTTAATCAAAAGATAACGAATTTATACTGCTGGGGAGGGGAGCCGGAAATACGGACGAAATCTATCAAAACAACTTAATTATAAGGGTTTTAAGAGGGGTATACGACAATAGAATCTGTTGTGGTGATCGCCCTCTTGTAGAAGTCCAAAGTCCAGACGCACGGTAGTAGACAGAAACGGTTTTCTATTGTGTTGAAGTGGCAGCCTCAGAGATGGGGAAAATATCCGATTCTCTTGCCTTTTGCCGGGCCTCTTCGAGCTCTTGTATGGTCATGTCACGGCGAATGCTGAGAGTTTGTCCTGGAAAAATCTGGCGTGGGTCTTTGATCTGGTCGCGATTGGCCTGGTAAAGCAGGGGCCACAGCAGGCCTTCATGATAGACCTCTGGTTGTGCCGAAATCGTCCATAGCGTCTCACCCTCGCCAACGATATAGTCGGCCAAGAGTGTGATCTTCGGCTTTTGTTTAGGTTTAGTCACTTGCTGGGGTGCTGGCTCAGGTTTCTGTGCGAGGCGCGCTTCGATTACTGCCCGGGCTTTCTCATCGGCCAGGCGGGCTTTTTCTTTGGCCTCTGCGCGCCTGGCTGTTTCCTCCTCGGCAAGTCTGGCTTTATTCTCCTCCGTGAGGATAACGGCGCGACGAGCATGTTCCAGGGCAAAGGTTATTGATCCCTGCGCTTCGCTGTACTTTTTCTCTCCCATAGCTTTATGCGCGTCGGCCAGTGCTGTGCGTGCGGCCTGATACTCTGCCGGAGCAAACTCAGCCGCTTTCTTGGTGTAGGCTCTGCCTACCATGTAATCGGCAGCGTCCAGCTCCAGGTGTGGAGGTTTGGCGCAGGCGCTCAGGAGGACGGTGATTGCAACTAGAATAAAGCAGCGCAACATAAGATGATTATCCATTTCAGCAGTGGTTGGCTTATGGCTGCTTCTGTTGTGAACGCGCTGCCAGACGAATCCCCAATTCACGTAACTGTTTCTCATCGACGGATCCTGGTGCTTCGGACATCAGGCAGGTCGCTTTCTGAGTTTTCGGGAAGGCGATGACGTCTCGGATCGATCCTGCATTGGTTAGGATCATCATCACCCGGTCGAGACCGAATGCGATGCCGCCGTGTGGTGGTGCACCAAACTCAAGGGCGTCGAGCAGAAAACCGAACTTCTGACGGGCCTCTTCTTCGCCGATGCCGAGCAAGTCAAACATCTGGCTCTGTACGGACTGGTCATGAATACGAATGCTGCCTCCGCCGATTTCCGAACCATTAAGGACCAGATCGTAAGCTTTGGCCCTCACCTTGCCCGGGTCACTTTCAAGCAACGGAATGTCTTCATCCAGAGGGGCCGTGAAGGGGTGATGAACAGCGACATGACGGCGGGCTTCGGCATCCCATTCCAGCAGTGGGAAGTCCGTGATCCAAACAAATTTATAGCTGTTCGGATCAGCCAGTCCCAGCTTGTTGCCAAGATGACCACGCAAGCGCCCGAGGGCTTCATTGGTAATCGCAGGCGTGTCTGCACCAAAGAGGAGCAGGTCGCCTGGTTGCGCGTCGAGAGCAGATCCGAGGTCGGCTAACTCCTGTTCCGTAAAGAACTTGGCGATTGGCGACTGCCAGGTGCCGTCTTCCTGAATCTTGACCCAGGCCATTCCCTTGGCTCCGTAGATGGCAACGAAATCAGTCAGGTCATCGAGATCTTTGCGTGAGAAGGTCGCGCAGCCCTTGGCGTTGATTGCTTTGACCAGGCCTCCGCTCTCTGCGACTTTGGAAAAGACTTTGAAACCGCAACCTTTGACAAGCTCTGTAATGTTGATCAATTCCATGTCAAAGCGCAGGTCAGGATTGTCAACGCCGAAACGATCAAGTGCTTCTGAGTAACTCATCCGAGGCATTGGCAGGGCAATGTCAGAATTGATGGTCGATTTAAAAACTTTTGCAATCATTCCTTCCATGACCGACATGATATCGTTCTGGTCAACGAAGGAAAGTTCGCAGTCAATCTGGGTAAATTCAGGTTGTCGGTCTGCGCGCAGGTCTTCGTCTCGAAAGCACCTGACGATCTGGAAGTAGCGGTCGAAACCGGAGACCATAAGGAGCTGCTTGAAGATCTGAGGTGATTGAGGCAGCGCGTAGAAGTTGCCAAGATTGACCCGGCTCGGGACCAGATAGTCACGTGCCCCTTCTGGAGTACTCTTGGTCAACATCGGTGTCTCTATTTCCAGAAAATTGTTTTCGGTCAGATAGTTGCGGACTGTCTGGGCCACCTTGTGACGCATGATCAGGTTCTTCTGAATGCCATCACGGCGCAGGTCGAGATAACGATACTTAAGACGCAGAGTCTCGGCAACTTCGGTGAACTCGTCAAGCATGAAAGGTGGGGTCTTGGCTGGATTGAGAATGCGCAGTTCACTGATTTCAACTTCGACTTCGCCGGTCGGCATCTTCGGATTGACAGTTCCTTCCGGGCGAGGAGAGACCTTGCCGATAGCAGCCACAACAAATTCGTTGCGGATCGCCTCCGCCTTTGTGTGTGCTTCCGGGTCGCGATCCGGGTCGAGAGCCAGTTGGCCGATGCCGGTGCGATCGCGCAGGTCGATAAAGATCAGGCCGCCATGGTCACGTCGACGGTGAACCCAGCCCATGAGACAAACTTCTTTACCAATATCTTCTTTACGTAGTTCACCGCAGAAGTGAGTTCTTTTCCAGTCTCCGAGTATATCGCTCAAGGGTATAACTCCTTAAAAATAAATGTTGTATTGCGCTCGACTCAGCAAGCGCTCCCTAGGATAAGACAAATGAACATTATATAGTCGCCCATCAAGAGCGTCAAGCAACATGAATTTCTCTAGTCAGGCGACTTTCCAGTCCATCCAAGGCCACCTCTTCCTGGCTGCTTTCATCCATATTGCGCAATTGAGCAACACCACGCGCCAGCTCGTTTTCACCAAGGATCAGAACCCTGCGGGTTCGTAATTTGTCGGCGCGGCGCAGTTGGGCTTTCAGGCTTTTGCCGGTGTATTCCATCTCGACCAGGATACCCTGACGTTGCATGCGTGTCAGCATGGCAAAGCCGGTCTTTGTGGCTGCTTCTCCCAAAGTGGCAATGAAGAGCTCCGGACGTGGCGGCTCGATGCTTTGTTCGCCGAGCATCAGGGCAAGGCGCTCCAGGCCGATCGCGAAACCAATGCCTGGCAGTTCCGGGCCACCGAGGTCTTTTATCAAACCGTCGTAGCGGCCGCCCGCAGCCACCGCGTTTTGCGCACCCAGACTGCCCGTGACCATCTCAAAGGTCGTCTTGGTGTAGTAGTCGAGACCCCGCACCATACGTGGGTTGACCGTGTAATCGACAGATAACTCGTCAAGATGTCCTTTGACCTGGCCGAAATGTGTGTCGCATCCAATACAGAGATTGTCCAGCATGGCGGGAGCTTTGACCGTCGCTTCCTTGCAGCCGGGCACTTTGCAATCCAGAACACGCAGAGGGTTGCTGGAGTAACGGCGCTGACAATCGGCACAGAGCACTTCGATATACTGCTCGAGAAACCCGATCAAAATCTCGCGGTAACCAGGTCGACACTCGGGGCAACCGAGTGAGTTGACCTGTAGAGCCACATCGGGAATTTTTGTGGTCGCAAAATAGTGACTGAGCATGGCCAGAACCTGGGCATCAATTTTCGGGTCATCAACGCCGATTACCTCCGCACCGATCTGATGAAACTGACGGTAACGTCCTTTCTGGGGTCGCTCGTGACGGAACATCGGACCGATATAGTAAAGTTTGCTGACCGGGTCCTGAGCGTAGAGCTTGTGCTGTATAAATGCACGCATCACGGGTGCTGTCCCTTCCGGGCGCAAGGTCATGGACGTGCCGCCTTTATCGGCGAAGCTGTACATCTCCTTTTCAACGATATCGGTGGTCTCACCGATTGAGCGGCAGAACAGTTCGGTTTTTTCAACGACCGGAACACGAACCTCGCGGTAGCCGAAGGCTCCGAAAACCCGACGGGCCTGCTCTTCAAGGTGTTGCCAGGTCTCAACGTCGCCGGGCAGAATGTCGTTCATGCCTTTTATGCCGGTAATACTCATGGGATAAATGCTCCGGATTGTTTGTCGGTAATACTCTGGGCAAGTTTAACGCAAAGGCGCAAAGAAAACAGTGAAAGACGCAGAGTAAACAAATAAAGAAGCTTATCTTTGCGGTTTGTTCTTAGACTTTGCGTTATATTTATTTACCCATCTTTATCTTTTCGTTCGAACTCTTTAGTAATACGTAGGGCTTTTTACTTGTTCTCACGCAGTCCGTCAACCCGATAAACTGCGACAACGGTATTTTTCCCTTTGAAAGTGATCGGTTCGAGCGGGGTGACGTAGATCGCTTCTGAAATAATGTGATAGGTGTTTCCTGAAATCAGGACTTCACCAGGCGCCGCAATCCCCTGCATGCGAGCGGCGATGTTAACCTCGTCACCGATAACCGTGTATTCCATTTTGGTTGACGAACCGATGTTGCCGGCAACCACCGGCCCGGTATTAATGCCAATGCCCATTGGCAGGACGGGCAATCCTTTTGCTTCTTGTGCGAGGTTGAAGCGAGTTGCTTCCCTCTGCATCTCCAAGGCACAGCGGATCGCACGCAACGGGTCATCTCCAAGGCTGATTGGCGCACCGAACAGGGCCATCACCGAATCACCCATCAGCTTGTCAACCATACCTTCGTGACGATTGACCACGTTGATCATATGGGTAAAGTAGTCATTGAGCATCTCTACGACCTGCTCCGGTGGCAGCTTTTCGGCCAGGGATGTAAATCGTCTGATGTCGGAGAAGAGAATGGTGACTTCACGAACTTCACCGCCAAGGCGCAGTTCATCACGTTTGTGCAAGATTTGTTCGGCGAGTGGTTTACTGACGTAACATTCAAAAGTGCTCTTGATAAATTCCTTGTCGCGCAAACTGGTGGCCATATCATTGAAGGCATCGGTCAAAAGCCCCAGTTCATCATTACGTTGTGATTCGATGTGTTGTTCCAGGTTACCTTCACCGATCGACCTGACCCCGTGAACCAGAGCCGTAATTGGCCCGACCATCATCCCTGCCAGCACCGTTGCGCCGATGGCACCAAGGGCCACCGCCAAAAGTGCCAGGCCAATAAGATGTCTCCTCATACTCTGAATGTTCTGTTGGATCAGAGCTTCCGAAAGCCCAAGGTGAATTTCGCCGATCCGGATTGGGGGGTCTGAGAGTGTCATGATCGGAACCTGTAAATCCAGAAGATCGACACCTGCAGCATCTGTGATCCGGTAAACACTGAACTCTTTCGTTTCCTGTACAGGTTCTCCGTCTGCCAGGGGCCGATAAGGGGCGCCGATCTTTTCCATGCTGGTGTCTGCGCGAATGATTCTGTCTCGGTCAAGAATCAGGGCGTATTTGACGCCCGGCGTCCGTAGAGCATTGTTAACCGCCGAAAAAAGGTAGAGGTCGTCGCCAGTCAGTATCGGGTCTTCAGCATTGAAGGCCAGGCTTCTTGCGACGCCAAGTCCTTTGTCGATGCTTTCGTTGACCAGGGTGTCGCGCTGGCGCTGTTCCAGCAGTACTATGACAATAAGCATCAGAAGGCTGCTGAACAACGCCAGTGCCAGAGTGAACTTGAAGCGCAAACTGGCAAATTGTTTGACATCTCTAGTCACCACGGTACTCCCTGATCTGGCCCTGTTTGCGTTTGGCTTTGGCAATGTTTTGGATTGACTTGTCGTGATCGGGACTCAAGATCAGCACTGTTTCCCATGATTTGATTGCCTCAGGGTATTTCCCCTGAGTGTAATAGGCGATGCCCTGCAGATAAAGTTTCTGTTCTTCACCTGGTTTTGCTCCGGTCTGTCGTACCAGCTCAAGCCGTTGGCGCAACTGTTGGGACCCCTTGTGAAATGCGTCCTGCTGTAGTGCCTTTGTCAGGAATTGCTCTGTTTTTTCCAGCTCTCCAGCATCGAGAGCCTGATGTCCCTGCTTGACCAGCCGGTTCAGGTTGTCGCTCTGATTCTCTCTGCTCAGTTCTAATCCGTTAAGGGCTTCATGGTTCTCAGCGTCAATGTCGAGAACGGTCCGGTAAGCCTGCATGGCCGTCTGGAAATCGTTCTGTTGCAATGCCTCTGTCGCCTGTTGAAGTTCGACTTTTATAGCTTCATCGATCAGGACCGTTAGATTTGCTCTGCCGGTGAGCGACCGAGAATGTTCCGGGGCCAGAGCCAGTGCCTGGGAAAATAGTTGCCCGGCCTCTTTGTAACTGCCATTTTGGCTCGCCAACTCTGCTTGATCAGCGAGCTGGTCGGCCTTCTTACTGACCAGTTGTTCCAGTGCCGCAAGTTCTTGTTCCGCCTTCGAAGTGTTATCTACTCTCTGTGCTTTATTAAACCAGCCTCTGGCTTCTTGGAAATGCCCTCGCCCCAGGGCCTGACGGCCATTTTGGATGAACTCCCCGAATCGGCTGTCCCTTATCTGGTTCGCTGTCTCCAGACCTTTAATAGCCTGCTCATGCTCCGGCTGCAACGCAAGAATTTGACTGAACGCATTGACGGCCTGGTCCGCCTGGCCAGTATCGAGAGATTTTTGACCTTCACTCAGCAACGACTTAATATGCTGCTGTCGTGCGTTGGCTGTCTTTTCGCGACCTGCCAGGGCCTCCGGGTTTTCTGGGTCAATAATCAGAAGGCGTGAATAACTCTGTTCGGCCCGGTCCCAGTCTTTCGATTGTAACGCCATTTCAGCCTCAGCCAGGGCCGTGTGCAAGTCAGTGTTCAGAGCAGTGTTGACCTCCTTGCTCAGAGCAAGACCTTCAACGCTGTCAGGTTGAACGGTCAGACCGGCTGTGACCTGATCGAAAGCCGTGGTGAAATCATCAGCATCAAGAGCCGCCCGGGCATTGACAAAGTGCTCTTTTGCCCGAGACCGGCGGGCCTGGTCCAGCTGGCTTCTGAGTGACGCAACTCTGGTGCTTTGTGGCTGCAACTCTGCGGCACTTTGAAGCGCTACTTCGGCCTCGACAAGTTCTTCGGAACGGAGGCGAACCTTTGCCACGGCAAGCCATTCATTGAAAGCGCCAAGTTCTGCAGCAAGGAGGTTTCGATTAGCGCCCTGATTGTCGGGAACCAGGGCGACGGCTCGTTGCAGATATCGATATGCCGCCCTGTTATTGCCAAGATCGAGGTTCAATGATCCGACCAGAAAAACCTCATCAAATGATACTTGTTCGTTATCGACCAGCATTTCGGCCGCGTTCAGCGCAGACACCATTTTCCCGGCTTTACGAAGAGCCAGAGCCGAGTTGTAGAGAAGCGGACGAATCATCTTTTGCAGAGGTTCATCGGCGCCCAGCATGGCTTTTCTCAAGAGTAGGGCAGTTTTTTTCGGATGATTCTGTACATAAGCGATATAGCCAAGGTAATAGAGCGTGGTCGAGCTGTTTGGTTGTATTTCAAGGGTCGCGGAAAAAGCTTTTTCTGCGTTGGATAAATCGTTGGCTGCCAGCAAGTCCTGGGCTCGGTTGAATTCAAGCGCAAACAGGTAGTCACGGCTGATAGGGTCATCGGGGAACTCGACGAGATAGGCGCGAAACGATTTGATTGCCAGATCTGTTTCGTTGCGGTGCGCATAAAGATCTCCAAGTTGCCGGTAGACCTCGAAACGCTCCGGATCAAGCATCAAAACTTTGTGAAAGTAGCGGATCGCCTCGTTGGCATCTCCGGCCTCCTGGCTTTTCAGGGCCATATTGAAATAGAGGTCGGCTACCGGGAATATACCGGAGATGTTGTTAACGCCAAGGGCCACCGCCTGCTCAAGATAAATTTCCGCGCTGGCCAGGTCCGCCAGACGTAATGAGGCGACAGCCAGGTTGTAGTGCGCCTCTATGCTTTCTTGATAGGCCGGATAGGCGATCTGAAGTTCCGTTAAGGCCTCTGCATTCCGGTCGTCTTGCAAAAGAGCAACACCAAGCAGGTAGTGGAGGGTCAGGTTGCCCTGATCAGTCGACAGGGTCTGACGGTAACGTTCTATGATTTCAGGGGAGAATGTTGAAGATTGTCGGGCAGAGACAGGTTGGAAAGAACCTGGCAGGATGAAGAGCAAGCCGCCCAGGGCCAAGGCAGCCAGGGCGCGAAGACTCATGTCTTGCGGACCTCCGAGGCGCTCCTGACGATGTTTCGATCGTTTTTCCCCAGATACATTGCTTTGTCTGCGTGGTTGATCATTTCGTTCTTGGTTGTTGCATGGATCGGATAGGTGGCATGACCTACTGTTGCCGTCAGTCGACCGGTGATGCCATCGCCCGTTGAGAAGTCGAAAGCCTCAATGGCCGAGCGGATACGTTCTGCTATGATCTTTGCTCCACGGGTGTCGGTTTCCACCAACAGAGCGGTAAATTCATCACCGCCGTAGCGGAACAGGGTGTCGGCGTCGCGCACACACTCTCGCAACACATCTCCGACCTGGCGAAGTACTCCGCTGCCAACCAGATGTCCATGCTCGTCGTTGATGTTTTTGAAGAGGTCCAGATCGACGAAAGCCAGAGAGAACTCGAGTCCGTAACGTTCAGAACGGCGAAGCTCCTGCTCCAGAGCGATGTGCAGGTATCGATGGTTATAAAGCCCGGTCAGGTCATCAGTGTAAATCAGCTCTCGAGCCCCCTGATACTGACAGGCATTGTGAAAGCCTAATTTCACCTGCTCGGCCAGAAACCTCAGGCTCTCATCGGGCAATGATTCAGGTAGATCGGAGTCGCTCGGGTTACAGAGGACCAGGGCGCCGTGTTCCTGGTTGTCTGTGGTCATGGGGAAGACCCAGAGAGAACGCAGGTCTTCGTGATCCTTGGCGATTTCAGGGAAGTCTGCAATGTGCAGGATCTCGACCTCCTCCATTTTATTGGTTCGGTCGATCAACTGCTCTGCCAGTCTCATGGCCTGCTCGTCATCAAAGCCGTTTGCTTCAACCTGGCTGATGACGTTTTGGTTTGACAGAAAGGCCAGGCCACGGCCATGGCCAACTTCGTTCAGCATGGTGCTTAAAGAGGCCTGGAAAAGCGATCCGACATTAAGCTGACTGGCAAGATGTTGCCCCTTCTGATAAAGGCGAATCTGACTTTGCAGCAGGCTGTTTTCTGCGATCAGGCGGCGTTGCTCCAGGCAGGTTTTTATCGTATGACGCAACTGTTCGGGGTTACAGGGTTTGAGGAGGTAATCACGCGCACCGCTTTTCAGGGCCTGGATGGCCGATTCTACCGTAGCATTGCTGGTGGCAAGGATAATGTCCGGGGGCGGGTCGAGCGAGCGCGTACGGCGGATCAGTTCCAGGCCGCAAACCTCAGGCATGACCATATCAGTCAGAATGACATCGACCTGTTTCCGGGTCAGGTAGTCAAGAGCTTCTTTACCTGATGCAACGGCTTCAATGTTGTACCTGCCGCCCTCTGCGAGGGTTTCGGTAAAGAGTCTCCTGAAGAAGACCTCGTCATCAACAATCAGAATGCGTGGTTTCTGCATTTTAAAATCCCCAGTTTAAGTGCCGACCAAGCTACCAAACTCCTTGAAATGAGTCAATTATAAAGCCTGCCGGTGTCGGTTTGCCACTGACCATTATGGAGGCGAAAAGTCAACATGCCTTCCCGGTCTGTCCTGAAAAGCGGTGTCTGTCGTGTCGCGCACGCTTCGATGGTTTCATGATGAGGAAAACCGTACGTATTACAGCGCCCTGCAGAAGTAAAGGCTGCTGTCGGTTTTATCTTTTCGAGATACAATTCCGGATAAGCGTGACGACTGCCATGGTGGGGTAACTTCAAAAGGGTGGCTCTACCGGGCAAGCCGGCGTCGATGAGTTGCTGAAGTCCACGCATGCCAAGATCAGCAGTCAGTAGGACGCCGTCGTCACCCTGGCCTGCAAAAACGGCGATTGAGCGCTCGTTTGTGTCCCGTGATTTCTGTGAAGGAGCAAAGAGGCTTAATATCTGGCCGCCGCTTGTTTGCAGCCGAGTCCAGCCTTTGTTGATTTGACGCTCGTGAACCGCCTGTCTCTGCAGAACCTCGCGGAGTTCTGGAGAGAGATTGGCCGGGTCTTCGGCAAAGTAAAATGTCTCCACCGGAAAACGTCGAAGAATATAGGTCAACCCGTAGCTGTGGTCGGGGTGGTTGTGTGTGAGTATGACTCCCTGCAGATGCTTGATTCCCATGCGTCCAAGTGCCGGTGCTATCAACTGCTCTCCCGGATCGATACTCGAGCCGGGCAAACCACCACCATCAATTAAAAAATGGCGATCACCCTCCAGGGAGACAAGAGTCGCGTCACCTTGTCCGACGCTCAGCGCTGTGATTTGAAATTCGGTCACTTCCGGTTTCGTCAGCCAGGCCGTGCCGAAAGTCGTTAAGAGAATGGCCAACCGGAAAACCAGGCGACTTCTGCCCTTGTCAAAGGGCAGTAATATTATCAATGTGCCTGTCAGCACAATTATCTCAGAGGTTGTCAGGTAAACCGGAATTGCTGCCAGTTTCGGCCATTGACAGAGGCTGGTGACAAGGTTGATGGCGAAAGTTACCAATTCGGCCGAGAGCGACAAGCTCCAATCCGCGAGCAGAGTGGAGAAGGGAAGCAACGCGATGCTGGCCAGTCCCAGGGGGACAGCTCCCCATGCAATCAGAGGAACAGCAACCAGATTGGTCAGCAGCCCCGCAGGTGCAAATTGGTGGAAATGCCAGAGAACTGCCGGTGCGGTTGCCAGGGTTGCAGCGGTCGTTGTCAGAACCAAAGTGAGGGGCCAGCGAACCAATTTTGTATATCCGGAAAAAGATTTTTGCCAGACAGGCAACCACACCATAATCCCTGCTGCACCGGAGAAAGAGAGTTGAAATCCAGGTTGGAAAAGCGCCAGGGGATTAAACAACAACAGACAGAGCGCTACGGTTGCCAGAAGTGCAAAAGGTTGCGTGCGACGACCTTTTGCAAAGAGTATGGCCACGATGACGACCATGAAAAAGGCCCGCTGTGTGCTCCAGGCGTTGCCGGTCAGAAAAAGATAGGCTGCCAGGGGCACAATCAGGAGCAACGGTAATATACGTTGTGGTGGACACCAGTGAATCAACCAGCGACTGCGTATGTAGAACCATTTTGCGACCTGATAAAGGAGTAATGCCAGGAGACCAAAGTGCAGCCCGGAAATTGCAAACAGGTGCGCCACGCCACTATCGGCCAGAAACTGTCGTTGGCTGTCACTGATCCCGCCACGCATGCCGAGCAATAACGATTGGAGCAGACCCGCGACATTCTTGGGAACTGTCCTGTTCATCCATGCGGCAAGATCAAGACGCCAGTTCTCAAGATACTCATTCTGCTGGTCTGAATGATTGGCGATGACCACTATCTCTTCTGCATGATCGAGAAACGCCGTGGTATGTATGCCTCGCGCGGCAAGATAAAACGGGTAATTAAACTCACCCGGATTGCCGAAGCGGAACGGGCGTCGCAAGAAAGAGCGCCAGCGTACAATCTGCCCGGGCCTGACAGTCAACTCACCTTCGCCGATATAAATCAGGATCTCACCCGAGACTCTGGCTTCACCATGTTCTTTCAGAACCCGACGCATTTCTGTGAGAAGGCGGTAACCTCCCGCCGGTCTTTTTTCAATTGTGAGAACCTTGCCTTCGAGAATCAGCGCGGAAGTGTCTGCAAAGCGACTGATATGGTCGTCAGCAGGGGGCGGCTCAAGGCTCAGAGAGGCATGCAGGAAGCCGGTTGCCAGAAGTAGCCCGAGAAAGGGCAGCCACCCCCAGCGAGTACGGCGGAGATACAGCCATGCTGACAGGAAAAGCCCGAGGGTCATAGCATGACCGGTCATGTCCCACGGTTTAAGAATATGAACCATGGAAATGCCGGTCGCATATGCGGCCAGCAGCACAAAGGGTGTCAAGGCTTATCGTTTGACGCCGAATGCTGCGAGAAGAGAGGTGAGGGTGTCGAGGTCCCGGACTCCTGGCTCAGCACTTTGTTGTTGGCCGAGCAGGATGTCAGTCAAGGCGGGGTCAATCTCTATCTGATTCAGAGTGAGAGAGTCGACACCGCCGCCGGGGGGCAGCATAGTGGTGACGCTGCGGTCTCCGGAAAAAAAGAAGAATGGTTTGAATGTGTAGTCTTTGAGGTGCGCCTTCGCTTCGAGAATGATCTCTTGATGTCCGTCGATAGAAACATTAACAGGATTACCCAAGACGCGTAATGTGACGTCGTAAAAGCCGCTTTCAGAGAGGTTGAAGGGAAATCTGACCTCTGCTGGCGCCAGGTCGGTGCGTAGCCATTTGCCACCTGATGCCTGTCCAAGGTGGGCTATATTGACGACTTTGACACTGTTTTGCTCGAGATCTTCGGCTTCTATGGTCATGGCCTCCGGATTTCTGGGAAATAGTTCTGCAAGTTCAAAAAGTTGCAGCAAAGTGGTTTGTATAACCTCCCAGCTCAGGGGTTCGTCAGGTTCCCAACCGTCAGAGGGTGCGACGGTCGCCAGCCCGGGTGCCTTCAGGGTGATATAGTCAATGGAACCATTTGGGGGCAGTGTGATTACGATTTCCTGGGGGCCGGCTTGTAGTTGATAGCTGCCGACTGTTTCCAGGGTGAATTCTGGTCCGGCATCTACTCTTTTCTCGATACCGTTAATTAACAGGAGGTGTCCTGCTTGACGCAAATGGGCCTGAATTTGATACTCGCCATCGTGTGGCAGAGTAAAGCTCAGGTGAACCTCGGTAGGTATCCTGGTCCCATTCAGCCAACCCGTACCACTGAAGGGGCCGAAGGTTTGAAGGCTTGTCTCCGATACATTGTCTTCCTGCCGGGCATAATAATCTTCTGCTTCAAAAAGGAGGTTCTGGTTGCCGCTCAGAATCTTGACATAATCAGATTCCTGTGGTTCGTCCGGCAGGCCGTATGACCAGGCCAGGGTGTCAACCAGCAGGACCATCCAGTCTCGTTGTGTCAATTCCCCGGCATAGCCCGGCAGGGCCGAATAGATGAGCAAAACAAGAGCCAGCGAGGAAAGAAAAAGTCTATTTATGGTGCGATTACGTTGCATAGCGAGCGGTCCCTCCGAAAGTGAACTAAATAAAATAACATGGCATTGACGTAAAGATTATCACAGCAAATCGTCCTTGGAAAGTCTGTCTGTTGCAGAAATCAGAATGCCCCACGTATTCACTCGGGGAGATGGCCTCCCCGTTTCCCGCAAAGAGCGTTTGTGCCTGGTTTGTCATGAAAACAGCCATTTTGTAAAGTTACTGAAATCTGTGATGTCTTCTCAGGGGCAGGGACCGGTCGTGGGCAGGCGGTCCTGTGAACTTAGTTTTGCTTTTGACTCGGGCTTGTATTAACCTGACGCAACTGGTCTGTTGTCCAATCTCGATTGCAGGCAGTGACCTGCCGCTTGTCTTGGCTTTGGGAGTGATTATGCTTAAGTGTATTATGGTTGTTGATGACTCGGAAACTGTCCGTCAGGTTCTGCATCTGACCCTTACAAATGCGGGTTTCGATGTTCTTGAGGCCGAAGATGGTGTCGATGCGTTGAAGAAATTGTCGGACGCAAGGGTTGATATGTTGATCACCGACCTGAATATGCCCAACATGGATGGGCTTGAGCTTATCAAGATGGTTCGTCAAGAGGGGGAACACCGTTTCATACCGATCGTCATGCTGACAACCGAGTCTTCCGAGGAAAAGAAACAGGCCGGTCGTGAGGCCGGTGCCTCGGGTTGGATAGTCAAACCCTTCAAACCGGAGCAACTGCTCAAGGTTGTCAAAATGGTCCTGGGCGAATAACCTTAAGTATACCGGTAACTGACCTAATGACCGAAACTCAAGAAGATGAAAACCAGAGCCTGACGCGCTTTGATGCCCGTTTGACCGACAAGGATTTTGCGCGGTTCAGCAGACTTGTCTACGATCATTGTGGCATCAAACTCCCTCCCCATAAACAGAGCATGCTTGAGGCACGCCTGCGCAAGCGGCTGCGCGCTCATGACCTGCATACTTTTGAAGAATATGCTGAGCTTGTTTTTGCCCAGGGAGAATCAACCGAAGAGCTGGTCAAACTGATTGATGTTGTTACGACCAACAAAACGGATTTTTTCCGTGAACCTGCTCATTATGATTACCTGGTAAACTCCGCCCTGCCTTTCCTGATAGAAACCTTTGGTACCGGCATCGATCAGCCATTGCGTATCTGGAGTGCTGGCTGTTCCACGGGTAAGGAGCCTTATACTATCGCCATGGTGCTCAAAGAATATCAGGCCAGTTTGCCGGCTTTCAACTTTGATATCCTTGGTACCGATATCTGTACGGACGTTCTTGAAAAGGCCGTGCAGGGTATCTATGCTGCCGCCAAGGCAGAGCCCATTCCCGAAGCACTCAAGCGTAAATATCTCCTCAAGTCGAAAGACCCGAAGAGTCGCATGATTCGGATTTCGCCAATGCTTCGATCGCTGGTGCGGTTTCGCCGCCTTAATTTCATGGACGAAGATTTCGGTTTCCGAGAGCCTTTTGATATCATTTTCTGCCGCAATGTCATCATCTATTTTGATCGTCCGACCCAGGCAAGATTATTGGCCCAGCTGGTCAACAACCTGGACGTAGGGCGCTATATTTTTCTGGGCCACTCAGAGACTCTGCTTGGTCTGAATCTGCCCCTGAAACAGATGGCGCCTTCAGTGTACAGACGATTATAGTGAATGACTGGAGAGCTTTGTGCCCTGAAAATTCCCGGGATATCCGCTCGTCTGCTGCCGCAGATTAATATTGTTTTTTGAAAACTGCTGTTTGCACGTTAGTATTGAAGTGTTTGTTGTTATGTTTGTTTCAGTTGCCGTGAGTTCCCGGTTTTATGTCAGGAGGTTGTATCATGATCCCTCAAATGACCCGGTTTGTGAAACGATGGCCTGTCTTTTTGGTGGTCTTTTTTGCCTGTCTCTTTACGCTCTCCTGCACTGAAGAACCTCCTCTGAAAGTAGGTTTTGTCGGCGGACTGACCGGTCGTGTCGCCGATCTTGGCGTGGCCGGCCGTGATGGCACCTTGTTGGCTGTTGAAGAGCAAAACAGCGCTGGTGGTATAGCTGGCCGTAAAGTGGAACTTCTGGTCAGAGACGACCAGCAGGATAGTGAACGGGTCAAGCAGGTCATTCAAGAATTGGCCGAGGCAAAAGTTAGGGCCATCATCGGGCCGATGACCAGTTCCATGGCTGTCGTCGTGCAGCCTCTGATCAATTCCGCCCAGATCGTCACTATCAGCCCGACAGTGAAAACGGATCAGTTGTCAGGCATTGATGATTATTTCATGCGGGTTACCCCTCCGCTGAGTATAAATGCAGAGAGGATCGCTGCTCATGCCTCGCAGAAGTTGGGGCTCAAAAGATTTGTCGTTGCCCTGGATGTGTCCAATCGAGCTTTTACTGAAACCTGGCTCGAATTTTTCAGGCTTGCGCTGACAGAGGAGGGCGGGCAGGTAGATGGCGTGGAAGAATTCGATTCGCAGGCGGATGTTCACTTTCTGCCTATCGCGGAGCGAATCCTCAAGGCCGCTCCGGAAGGAGTTCTGCTACTCAGCAACGCCATAGATACGGCCCTGTTAGCCCAGCAGATTCGAAAGCTTGGGGGTAAGATTCCGCTCTTCTCTTCGGAGTGGGCCTCGACGACGGATCTGCTCAGTTTCGGTGGTCGAGCTGTTGAGGGGATGACTTCTTTTCACAGCTTTAATGCCAACAGCTCTGAACCCAGGTACTTGTCCTTCAAAGAAAAGTTTATAAACCGTTTTGGTTATGCGCCCGCATTCGCCAATGTTCTTGCCTACGATGCCGCCACGTACCTGTTCTCAGGCCTGGAAAAGAACTCTCCCCGGGGCAGTCTCAAGGAGTCCTTGTTGAAAATGGGCTCCTTCCCCGGATTGCAATCGACTGTCAATGTTGATCAGTATGGCGATGTTGAAAGAAAGCTGTTCTTGACCGTGATATCAGAGACACAGTTCAAGGTTGTCGAATAAGATGAAATTTAAAGGCTCTTTCCGGCAATCATTGACGTTGCAATTTGTTGTTGTCGCCGTGCTGCCGATACTGTTGCTGGGAGTCTTCGGGACTCAGTATTTCAAGAGCAAACACATTGATACGGTTTTTCACCTGCTCGACTCTCATGCCGTGGATGTCAGTCATGAAGCCAGCGAATTCCTGCAATATACGAGTGGAAATCTGGGCCTGATAGCAAAGACTCTCGATTCAGGCTTGCTGGCCGGTGATGAGGAAATCAACGGTTACCTGCAAATGGCTGTCGACGAATCCGGAAGTTTCGAATCGATCTTCCTGCTTGACGATCATTCCCGTGTGACCCATCTCGGCTTGTCCAGGGTCGTCAGCAATCGTGCTGATTATCTTGATCTGGATTTATCCTCACACGCGATCTTTGCTCAGAAGTCCCGGCTCACGGGTAAGGTCTGGTCCGATACATTCCTGTCAGCTGTGACCGCTGAGCCATCGGTCACAGTCGGCATCCCTCTGGGAAACGGCACCCTGATCGGTACCGTCAGCCTGCAAATACTCTCTGTCGAATTAACAGAACGGCTGGAGAAGTCCGATCCCAGTTTGCATTTCTCCTTGTTGGATCACCGCGGTGGCCTGATTGCTGATTCTCGTTCCGGAGTGATCTCTCAGCGACTCAACCTGCGCAACCACTGGGAACTTCGTAAAGCCCTTGAGCAGAATGTCGAGAGCGCACGCGCGATCAATAAAGATAACAGCCTGATCGAAAGTGTGCGGCTGGTTCCGGAAACAGGTTGGGTGGCATACGCCAGCATGCCGGTTGCCGTTGCGTTGCAGGGCGTTGCCCCCCTACGTTTCCTGTTGGTGACCTCACTCGCACTTGCCGCTGTGTTGGGCATCTTCCTTTCTCTCTGGCTGTCGAAACGTCTGTTGCAGCCGGTCCTGTTGCTTCGCGATGCGGTCGGTGAGGTTGCCAGGGGTAATTACTCCCAGATTCTGCAGCCGGCATACTACGAAGAGCTGGAAGCGCTCAGCAGCAGCTTCCGCGAAATGGTTTCTGCTGTTGAAGAACGCGAGTTGTCGCTCAGTGAAAGTCAGGCCAGATACCGCGATCTGGTCGATTCTATTGACGGGATTGTCTGGGAAATCGACCTGAATGACTCTTGCTTTACCTTCGTCAGCGAACATGCGTACCAGATCCTCGGCTATCCGGCACGACAATGGCTGGAGGAGAAAAACTTCTGGCTGGAGCATACCCATGAAGATGATCGTGATTGGATTTTGTCCTTTTACGAGAAAGAGACTAAAGCACAACACGATTATGACTTCGAATATCGAATGATTGCCGCGGATGAGAGGGTGGTCTGGATGAAATGTGTCGCATCCGCCGTTGTTGAGGAAGACCGCCCGACCAGGCTCAGGGGGGTCATGCTGGACGTCACCAAGCGTAAGGAAGCCGAGTTGTATTTACAGGAAACTACGCTTCGGCTGCAATTGCTGATCAGCCAGATGCCTTTTGGCTGTATCACGTGGGATGCCGAAAAGAAGATCGAGCACTGGAACCCTGCCGCAGAGGAGATCTTTGGATTCAAGTCACAAGAGGTGTTTGGATTGCACCTGAGCGATTTCCTGGCCTTGAAAAACCCCTCCCTTTATCCCGAAGGGTTCGAAAAAGACGATCTTCTGAGCCAAAACATTGTCACTGAAATGCTCATCAGAGATGATCGTAGTGTTACCTGTGAGTGGCACAATATCCACCTGAAGAACAGTGACGGCGATCCCTACAAGGTGATCTCCCTGGTTCAGGATGTTACCGAAAGGGTTGATGCCGAAAACGCTATTAAAGAGAGTGAAGCCGGATTCAGGACCGTGTTCGAGACCAATCCTGATGCTGTTCTCATCAGTTGTCTGAGTGATGGGAAAATTCTCAGTGTTAACGATTTTTGCGCAACGATGTCCGGCTATTCGCGCGAAGAGATGATAGGTAATACATCAGTAGACTTGGGGCTTTGGGTCGATCTGGCTGAACGAGACCGTTACCTGGCATTGATCCGGGAGAACGGGACAGTGGAGAATTTCGAGATGCGGTTGCAGATCAAATCAGGCCGGGAGCGAATCGGTCTGGCATCCGCCCGCCTGTTGCCATTTAACGATGAAGAGTGTCTGCTGACCGTCATCCGCGACATTACCACGATGAAAGAGGCAGAAGCACGCATGGTCCGCAGCGAAGACAGGTTTCGCTCTCTGGTTACGGTCATGGGGGAAGGCCTCATTATCCTCGGTTTTAATGGCGAAGTCGTGCAATGCAATCAGGCCGCTGAGCGAATCATGAAGATGGAGGCTGAAGAGGCTATCGGTAAACTCCATGATGAGCTGATGTACAACGCCGTGCGTGAAGATGGTTCTTTACTGCCAAGCGATGAATATCCGTCCATGATAACCCTGCAGACCGGCAAGCCGGTTGTCAACCAGATCGTCGGGATCTCCGATAAAGAGGATCGAATTATCTGGCTACAGGTCAATACCCACGCCCTGGGTCTTGGCATGGACGGAAAACCTGTTGCGGTGGTTATCTCTTTTGCCGACGTCAGTGGTCTGAAACAGATTGAAAGTGAGCTGCGTGAAAGCGAGAGACATCTGCAATCTATCAGCCGCCAGTTCGAAGGAGTGCTTGAAGCGATCCCGGACCGGATCCTGATTCTCGATAGAGAGATGCGCGTGGTCTGGCTCAACTGGCCCGAAGAATTACTCGACCCCGACCAGAGGCCTGTACCCCAGGATGTCCGCTGTTATCAGTTGCCCGGTGTCAACTGTGGCCCGGTTGCTGATAAGACTTCACCGTTATGTGACGACTGCCCGGTCAAGAAAACATTCGAATCCGGGCGAACGGAAATCGTGCAGAAAGATTTGTCTGATGGCCGGATCATATCGCTGAGGACCTTTCCGGTTTTCAGCGAAGAAGGCGTCGTTGTCAACGTGATTGAGATTGCCCAGGATATTACTGCGTCGTTGCTGCAACAGACACAGGCAGCGCGTGCTGGTCAACTGGCGGCTCTCGGTGAACTTGCCGCCGGTGTTGCCCATGAAATCAACAACCCGATCAACGGCGTAATCAACTATGCGCAACTGATCCTCAACAAAGCGGCTGCCGATTCCCGCGAGCAGGAATTGTCGCAACGGATCATCAATGAAAGTGAACGCATCGCGACCATTATCCGCGAACTACTCTACTTTGCCAGAGAAGAGAGCCATGAGGTTGATTGTATCACCGTGATGCACGCGATCAACGAAGCTCTTGCCCTGATCCAACACCAACTCTACAAAGACGGGATCGACCTGCAGTTGGAGTTTCTCGATGATTTGCCGATGGTCCAGAGCTCCAGTCACCAGATCCCACGGCTCTTTCTCAACCTGATCACCAATGCTCGCCACGCTTTGAACGAAAAATATCCTGCCGATGATCCGAACAAGGTTTTGCTGGTCAGAGGGCAGACCATGCAAAAAGAACAGGGCCAGTTTGTGCAGGTGTCTGTTAAAGATTACGGCGTCGGTATCCCGGAGGAACTGTTAAGCAGAGTAATGAACCCGTTTGTAACCACTAAAACCTCTGCCGAAGGGACAGGCCTTGGCCTAAGCATCAGCCACGAGATTGTCCAGAAGCATGGGGGGACTCTGTCAATCGACAGTGTTCATAATGAATATACGGAAGTTATTGTCGAATTACCGGTAATAGAATAGTATCAATTTGATCGTCAGCAGTGCCGGATTGCCCCATCGGCTGCAATCCCTTGCTACTGTACCTAAGGGTTCGCGTATGCGAAGCTGCCGTTCATGCCAATAGCTTTAATTGGGAGAGGTTCTTTAATGAGTTACCACGTTCTGGTTGTTGATGACGAAGAAAGCCTGCGTTTTACCCTGGCCTCTTTTCTGCGGGACGAAGGTTACCTGGTGACGGTGGCGGCATCTTTTCCAGAGGCGGAAGAACTTCTGCAGCACAGCTTGTTCGACCTGGTTTTTCTGGACGTCCAATTGGAGCGGCACAGCGGTCTGGATCTGCTCAGGATCATTCGTGAGAAGTTCTCAACCTGTCCGGTAGTGATGATTACTGGTGTCCCTGAGGTTTCTACTGCCGCAGAAGCGGTCCGGCAGGGGGCTTTTGATTACATTCCCAAACCAATTCGCCAGGAGACTCTTCTGAGAGTGGCCAAAACGGCGCTCAACCATAAAGAAGTTGTTGACCAGCGGGAACAGCTGCGGGCGAACCTGTCCGCCATTTTCGACAGTGTTCACGACGGTATCCTGCTTGTTGATCAGCATCAGAACATCCTTCAGGCCAACCAGTCATTGATCAACCTTTTCGGCCTGCCAGATCCTGTTGTCGGAATGGCCCTGGTGCAACTGCCTGAGAATATTCGCGCGACATTCATCGAGATAGCAGACAAAACACTGATGACAAACGAGCCGCTGACCTCTCAACGACTTGAGATCATCGACCCTTTGCAGAAACAGCGAATTTTGAACATGTCGTCCGCGCCGTGTCTCAGTGGCACTGGAAACTCGCTCGGTGTGGTGTTGACCGTACGCGACGAAACGCGGCTGGAGACACTTGAGAAGGGTATGAAGAAACGCCAGAAATTCGAGCACATCGTTGGTCGCAGTGAACCTGTGCAGGCGATGTTCGGTCTTATTGAAAACCTGGCAGAAGTTGATACGACAGTCTTGATCACCGGGGAAAGCGGCACTGGAAAAGAACTGGTCGCAGAGGCGTTGCACTATCGAAGTGGTCGGCGTGAAAATGCCCTGGTTAAAGTCAACTGCGCGGCTTTACCCGAAAATCTACTCGAAAGTGAGCTCTTTGGACATATCAAGGGCTCTTTTACCGGCGCGCTTAAAGATAAAATTGGTCGATTCGAACAGGCACATGGCGGTACGATTTTTCTCGACGAAATTGGCGACATTACACCGGCACTTCAGGTTCGACTCTTACGGGTTCTACAAAACAAGGAAATTGAAAAAGTCGGTGGCGTGGAGACGATCAAAGTCGATGTCCGAATCGTCGCGGCAACCAATCAGGATCTATTGAATAAAGTAGCTCAGGGTGAGTTTCGCGAGGATCTCTATTATCGACTGAAGGTTGTACAGATCCCGATGCCGCCGTTGCGCGACCGGCGTGAGGACATACCGCTGCTTATAGAACATTTTGTCGGTTTGTACAATCAACGCTTTAAGCGCCAGGTCCAGGGGTTAGATGAACCCGCATCAAGACAGATGGAGAGCTACGACTGGCCCGGGAATATTCGAGAGCTTCAGCATGCTGTTGAGCATGCATTTGTCTTGTGTCGGGATGAAATAATCGGTACTCACCACCTTCCTCCAGAATTGCATGAAACTGTAGCGTCCGGGACTGACGAGCTTGGAGTTTTAAAGGACGATGCGGCGAAAATTTCTGCTGCTCTGGAAAAATCGGGTGGAAATAAAAGTCGCGCCGCCCGATTGCTTGGCATCAGCCGCCGTACCATATATCGTAAAATCGAGGAACTCGGCATCGAGGATGCCGATGAAATCAGCTGATCTCTTCTCCCCTGTCCCTTGATACGGGAGTGTCACAATCCTGTGTCATGTCGCATGTCCAAACGGTCGGATTTTTTCGACATAAGCCCCACCTGTAAGTCTTCTTCTCACAAGCATTTTTCTAAGTCACTGATTATATTGACTATTGTATTCGCGAACGTAAATGTTCCGTGACCTGTGAATGTTGGCATGAATATTGGTCTTCAGTTCTTGCAGTGTATTACAACGCAGAACGGAGAGTTTTATGTCAAAAGTAATTTGTGTCGTAGATGACCAGCCGAGTTTACGACAGATGATACGCTTTTCCCTGAACGTCAACGGGTTGCAGGTTCTGGAAGCTGAAAACGGTGTTGATGCCCTTGACAAGCTCTCAAGCCATGATGTCGATATGTTGATTATCGATTGGCAGATGCCCGAAATGGACGGGCTGGAGCTCATTCGCAGTTTGCGTAAAAATCAAAACTATAAGGATACCCCTGTTGTGGTCATCAGCTGTCGGGACGATCTCGAAGCCAGAAAAGAGGCGCGTTCGCTCGGTGTTATGACCTGGTTGAAGAAGCCGTTCCGCATTGCCGAGCTTCAGCGTGTCATCGCAAGTGGCCTCGGAAATGTTGCCGAACCTGTTGGGCCAGATATTAAAAACTGTACGCAGGAGCCGTGTTGATGCAGGGATCGATTCAAAATGGCTGGAATATTGTCAACCTGCATGAACATAGGGGGAGGCAGTGGGACGCGAAAGACCTCGAGGCTCTGATAACAAACCTGGCCAGTGTCGATCAGGTTACGGAGTTAAGTTTTCTTGAACTGGGCAGTCAGATCAAAACGTTTCATGATCGGGCACATGGGATTTCTGGTGTCGCCGCTGAAGTTATGCAGTTGCTGCACGGCAATGACAGTGAAAATACTTTGCAACATCTGCAACTGCTGGTGGAGCGTTGCAGCCTCTGGCTTTCTTCGACAGAAGAAAAATCCACAGAGATCTGTGACTTGTTGAACAATGTTATGCAGCAGATCTCGGGCCTCGGAGATTCTATATACGGGTTGCGTAAAGTCATCAAGACGCTTCATGCCCTGCGCGTCTCGACGCGTATTGAGGCGGCCAAGGGCTATGCTTCCGGTGCCGGGGTTCTGGCTGGGTCGTTAGATGAACTCGGCATTTTGATCCATGAAAAGACAACTGAAATCTTTGATAGAACCGAGCTCCTGGTGCCGATGATCAACCAGTCGCTGATCATTGAACAGACGGCTCAGGCAGGGTCAATCGTAACGGCCAACAGTGAAGTGAAGAAAGCGCGCGGCCAGTTGACGTCTTTTATGGATAATTGTCTAGAGGCTGAACAGTGGACCGATCGCCTGAAGGAGAGATCAGGTGATGTGACGCTAAGTTTCGGCGAGATGGTCGCTGCTCTGCAGTTTCAAGACATTACCAGGCAACGCCTTGAACATGTTCAGAGGGCGCTCGTAAGTCTTGGCGGTCACCTTGAAAAGTTCAATCAGCGCACTGATTTCAGCCGGGATAAAGATGCCTTCCTGCTGTTTGGTCGTATCTGCCGATTGCAGCATGGACAGCTCAACCTTGCTCAACAGGAATTCCTCTCCGCAGCTGACAACCTCTCTGAAAACCTCCATGTTATGGGAAAAAGCGTTCTTTCCATGGCTGCAGATACGAGAGAGCTTGTCCGGTCGACGGATGTCGGTTGTGATAACCGTTTTACCGTAGTCCTGGAGATTCTAAAGACGATCAGTAATTTTCTGGACGAAACCCGCGATATTCACCAGTCTGCCGGGGAACACCTGAGCAAGGTCTGCCAGGAGATACAGGAAGTGTCCGGACTGGTTGAAGAAGTTGAGTTGATCAGTGAGGAAATGCAGTTGCTCGCCATGAACGCGGCGATCAGCGCAGCCCACGCCCGACAGCGGGGTGCCGGTCTCGATATTATCGCACAAAACATCCATACCGTGGCCGATGAAGCAACCGGGCATGCACTCACCCTGGCCAAGGAATGTGAAACGATTACCCGACACGCTGAGCACCTGCAGGACGTAGAGAGCGAAAATCAAACCAGTGCAGATAATGTTGTGCGACTACTGGATGATGCTCGCACACGCATGTCGACGATTGAAGCAAACGGTGAGAAACTCATGGCGTTGACAGCCAAGGTAGATCAGGCGGCCATGAGCCTTTCCAATAATGTCAACAATGTGGCTAAAACGATTGATGTAAGGGTGGCCTTTCAGGAAAAGCTGACACCGGTGCTCGATCGTCTCGACACCCTCGGTGGCAGTATTGATGAAGAAATGACGTCATCAATGGATGCGGTTGAGCTTGAGACTCTCTTCGGTGATCTTGAACACTGCTATACGATGGACAGTGAGCGCCGCGTGCATAGACAGTTTGTTGAAAGTAATAACCAGACACCTACTGACCTTGTGACTGAGGAAGATGAATGGTCAGCCAACCGTGACCATGGTTTGGGTGACAATGTTGACCTGTTTTGAAAGATCAATAACGGATACTGATAGAGGAGTTACTCTTGCCAATGACAAACTGGTCTTTTGATCCGGAAAAAAAATCCGGTACGCTTCTGTTCGAAGGCGACATGACAATCAACCACATTGGTGAACTCAAGGACTGCCTGGTTGAGGCTTTGGATAGCGCGGAGCAGGTGACGGTCGATGTTTCCGCAGCGACAACGATAGACGTGGCCGGATTGCAGCTTCTCTGCGCCTGCCATCGCTCGTCGACGGAGCGCGGGAAAAGGATGTGTCTGCGTATCGGAGGGAATGTCCAGTTTTCACAATTCCTTGATGAAACGGGCTTCGCACAGGACTTTATCTGCAACCATGATGATGCAAACGAAGGCCTCTGTAATCCGCAGAATTAATCTCTGCTTTGCAACGTTCTAGGGAGATGGAAATATGAGCAAAAGAGTGATGACCGTAGATGATTCCGCAACGGTACGCCAGGTGTTGCAGATGACTCTGGAGGCTGCCGGGTATGAAGTCCTTGAGGCAGTCGATGGTGCCGATGCGCTGAACAAACTGACGACTGAAACAGTCGATATGATGGTTACGGACCTGAATATGCCTAATATGGATGGCATTAGCCTGATCAAGGAAGTGCGTCAGAACCCGGGGAACCGCTTCATGCCGATTGTTATGCTGACGACAGAATCACAACCAGAAAAGAAACAGGAAGGCAAAGCGGCCGGCGCCTCAGGCTGGATTGTCAAGCCGTTTAAGCCGGAACAGCTGCTGGCTGTCGTCCGCATGGTCTGTCCGACATGAGCGGCCTGGTTGAAACTTTCAAGGATGAGGCCCTGGAGCTGCTTCAGGAGCTGGAGGCGGCCCTGTTGGAGCTGGAAGAGTCACCTGAGGATTCGGCCGCCATTGACCGGGTCTTTCGCGCCTTGCATACCCTCAAGGGGTCGGGTGGTCTGGCGGGCTTTGAAAATGTCGCCGGTTTTTGCCACGAAGCGGAAACGGTCTTCGAACAGGTGCGTTCCGGTGAACGTCAGGTTGACCAGGATCTGGTTTCCCTGACGCTTTCGGCGCAGGATCACCTTAAAGGCATGATTCTGGCCGAATTCGGCGCCGACGGAATCGACGATGAACTGACTGCAGAGCTGGTGGCGGCCTTCCAGGCCCTCCGGCCCTTCCAGGAAGAAAAACAACCGGTTGTGACTACCGGTTTTAAGACCCGAAAAAGTGACCAGGTCACTTACCGGGTCCGTTTCCGCCCGGAACCAAACCTGTTCCGGCAAGGAGTTCAACCGCAGTTTCTCCTCAGCGAGCTGGTTCGGCTGGGTGAAGCTGTCGTCGTTGCCCAGTTAGACGCTATCCCTCCTCTTGAAAAGCTCGATCCTGAGGAATGCTGGGTCTATTGGGATATCCTCCTGACGACAGACCAGGATGAGGATGACATTCGCGATGTTTTTATCTTCGTTGAGGATGATTGCGAGCTTGTTATCCAGCAGATTGATGATGGTAGTCGCCTTGACCAACCGGGAGATTACAAGCGCATCGGCGAGATCTTGGTCGAGCGCGGCGACCTGACCAATGAGGACCTGGAGAAATATCTAAAAGAGAAGAAGCGCCTGGGTGAGACCCTGATAGAGAAGGGAGTCGTTGACGAAAGCAAACTCCAATCAGCCCTGCTCGAGCAGGAACGCGTGCAGGTGTTGCGACGTGAACGCACGGCCAATGATGCCATGGAGAGTATCCGGGTCAAATCGGATCGCCTGGACAAGCTGGTGAATCTGGTCGGTGAAATGGTCACCGTTCAGGCTCGGTTGACCCAGTTTGCCAACAGTCGTGTTGATGCTGAACTTCTGGCTGTTGCCGAAGAGGTCGAACGGCTGACCTGGGATCTGCGTGATCAGGTCCTGACGATCCGCATGCTGCCGATCGGCGGCACCTTTACACGCTTTAAACGCCTGGTGCGCGATCTTGGTGCCGAGGTGAGTAAAGAGGTCATCCTGGTTTCCGAGGGCGGGGAAACCGAACTGGACAAAACAGTTATCGACCAGTTGAATGATCCCCTCGTGCACCTGGTCCGCAACAGCATCGGGCATGGCATTGAACCGCCCGGCATCCGGCAGGCGATTGGCAAGACGGCCAAGGGGCAGATCACGCTGTCTGCCAGGCATTCCGGAGCCAATGTGATGCTGACCGTTGCCGATGATGGCGCCGGACTGGACGTCGCGAGGATTCGTGCCAAGGCGATCGAAAAGGGCCTGATCAGTAACCAGGCTGAACTGTCCGATCGTGAAATCTGCGCCCTGATCTTCGAACCGGGCCTCTCAACAGCTGAGCAAGTATCCAACCTCAGTGGTCGCGGTGTTGGCATGGACGTCGTGCGGCAGGCGATTGACGCTCTGCGCGGTAGTATTGAAGTGCACAGTGAAGTCGGACAGGGAACAACCTTCACGATCAAGTTGCCTTTGACCCTGGCCATTATCGACGGCTTGTTGATCGATATTGCGAAGGATCACTATGTCTTGCCTCTCTCAGCTGTTGAAGAATGTGTTGAGCTAACCCGTGCCGAATCAGAGCAGACCCATGGCCGCAACCTAATCAAAATACGTGGCGAAATCGTACCTTATGTTCGTTTGCGTGATGAGTTCAGGGTTGACGGGCAGTGTCCCGACATTGAACAGGTTGTCATTGTCAAACTGGATGGCATAAGAGTCGGTTTTGTTGTCGATCACGTCGTCGGTGAACATCAGACTGTCATCAAGAACCTGGGGCGGATGTATCAGGATGTTGATGGTGTTTCCGGGGCGACAATTCTTGGTGACGGTCGGGTGGCGTTGATCCTGGATCTACCGCAGTTGGCAAGCCATGCCGAGGCGTGCGAAAAGCAAGCGTTGCATTAGAGAAAATCAGGATTTATCTCATAATTGCTGCTTTGATGTGATTGATTTGTCTTGAGTTAGTAGCACTGTTTTTCCGGTTGACGTTATTGGAGCCACTGCAAAGAGAGATTCCTCCTCGCCAGTTCTTTGTGTAGTTGCAGATGAGATTTAGGGGCCAGGGGACACGCAGATGTTGTGCCTGGCCTCTCTGTGTCAGTCAATCAATATTTGTTACAGATGTGTGACATGCTGCAGCCCCTCCAGTGTTAGTTTAATCCAATTAGAACTGTTATCACATGTGGTAACGGGTTTAACTTGAAAAATTTATTAAAAACAGTGCGTTATGAATCTATTCTATTATTTTTCTGCTCCTCATGATTGAGCCTTGCTTGGCATGAAACTTGAGTAATTAGCGTCGTTAAATAGTTTTGCGAAATATTTTAACCTAAATTTCGAGGGAAATAAGTTATGGCAGTCAGTGATTTAAAAGTTGGCACACGTATGAGTTTGGGTTTTGGCCTGATTTTGTTGCTTATGCTCAGCACCATGGTGATAACTTTCTGGTCGCTCGGCAAGGTTGAGTACAACACCGAGTACCTGAGTGATGAAAGTCTGCCGTTTACCCTGCTTGCGGAGAACATGGTTGTCAACGCCCTGCAGGTTCAGCAATTTGCGACGGATGCGTCGGCGACCAAGGACCTTTCGGTCCTCGAAGAGGTGGACGCACATTACCAGGAGTTTATGAGCGGCACCCGGGAGTTCGAGAAGATGTTCCGGGCAGAGAATGCAACAAGTGAACTTCAGGCCATCGACAAGCTGAAGGCGGCGATGGAAGAAATGTACAAGGATGCTCGGCTAATGGCCATGGCCTATGTCAATGAAGGTCAGGAAGCCGGCAATACCATGATGGTGAAGTTCGATAGTGATGTGCAGACACTGACCACCCTGGTTAACGCTTTGAGAGATTCACAGGTAACCGAGATTAATAGCCAGGTCGGAAGTATCATGCAGGCCTCCAGCCAGGTGAAGACCCTGCAATTTATTATCGGCATCGCCTCCCTGATTATAGGGGTCCTCGTAACCGTACTGATTACACGCAGCATCGTCAGGCCCCTTAATGTGGCCGTGAAGACTGCCCGCGCCCTGGCCGTTGGTGATCTGACTGTAAAGATCGAGGAGGTCCGTAAAGATGAGGCCGGCCAGCTGTTGCAGGCCATGCAGGAGATGATCGTATCCAACCAGGAAGTTGCCGCTATGGCAGGGCAGATCGCCGAGGGCAATTTGCATGTAAAGCTCAAGGAACGTTCGGAAAAGGACGTTCTGCTGCAGTCCCTGGCTGTTATGGTAGGCAAGCTCAAAGAGGTCATCAACAATGTCAAGCTCTCCATTGAAAACGTCTCTTCAGGCGCACAGGCGATGAGTGCTTCGAGTGAGGAAATGTCACAGGGTGCGTCCGAACAGGCCGCCGCTGCCGAGGAAGCGTCGTCAAGTATCGAACAGATGACCGCCAATATCCGTCAGAACGCCGACAACGCCATGCAGACCGAGAAGATTGCCACCCAGGCTTCCGGTGATGCACGAGAAGGTGGCGCCGCGGTTAGCGAGACGGTCGGTGCCATGAAGGAGATCGCCGACAAGATCATGATCATCGAAGAGATCGCCCGGCAGACCAACCTGCTGGCCCTCAACGCCGCTATTGAAGCTGCCCGTGCCGGTGATCATGGCAAGGGATTCGCAGTGGTTGCCGCAGAAGTGCGCAAGCTGGCAGAGCGCAGCCAGAAGGCCGCCGGCGAGATCAATGAACTCTCGACCAATAGCGTTGAAGTCGCCGAAAAGGCCGGTACCGTGCTTGATTCTCTGGTTCCCAATATTCAGAAGACCGCGGAACTGGTTCAGGAGATTGCTGCCGCCAGCCGCGAGCAGGATGCCGGCGCCGACCAGATCAGCAAGAGCATCCAGCAACTTGATGCAGTTATCCAGCAGAATGCGTCCGCCTCCGAAGAGATGGCGAGCACCTCTGAAGAGCTTTCCGGTCAGTCGGAGCAGCTGGCGGAGATGATGTCCTTCTTCAGGTTGAATGAGGGCACTTACGGGGGCAGTCACCTTGACAATACCGGTTCTGGGCCAGTCAAGACCCAGCCGAAAATAGCCCATGTGTCAGAGCAACGGTTCAAACCAACGCCGCAACAGGATGGCGAAGTCTTTGAAGCGACCGGCAAGCGCGATTCTCTCGACAACGAATTTGAAACTTTCTAGGGAGGCTGCTATGGAAGATACCAACACAGTCAGCAGTCAGTATGTCACCTTCAGTCTCTGTGAAGAATTATTTGGTGTTGAAGTCGACCGCACCAGGGAAATCCTGAGCCTGACTCCCGTGACCAAAGTACCGCAAACACCGGACTACCTGCTCGGCGTAATCAATCTGCGCGGTCAGGTAGTGCCTGTGGTTGATATGCGACTGAAACTTGGCCTGCCTGCAGGTGAAGAGACTGAAGATACCTGTATTATCGTGGTGGAAGTTCTGGTCGATGGTGAGGCGATTACCGTTGGCGCCCTGGCTGACGCAGTACGCGAAGTTCTGGACATCCGTTCCGACCAGATCGAACCACCGCCTCGCCTTGGCACCCGTTTGAATACCGAGTTCATTAATGGCATGGGCAAGGTCGATGAGCAGTTCATGATCCTGTTGAATATCGATCGAATATTTAACAGTGATGAGCTTGCCCTTGTGCAGGAGACCGGCCAATTTGAGGAACAGGAAGAGGCCTTGGCGGACAGTTGAATGAGACCTGTCTCGAATTTCGGGCATATCCGGTGTGTCAACTAGTCAATCTGAAAAGAAGGGGTAAACAAGATGAAAAAAAGAATAAGCCTGTTGCTTTTGCTGGTGTTCGTCGCCATGCCGGGAGTTGTTTTTGCTGAAGATGTACTGACCTGCTGGTTCTCGCCGGGATGGAAGTCGAAAGCGATTCAGGCCAAGGCGATCACCAAGACCCTCTCAGAGAATAGCGGGGTCGCCATTCGGCCACGGATTGCCAAAAGTTATCCGGAAGTCCTGTCAGCCTTTGCCACGGACAAACCGAACCTGGTTTATGTCGGTTCCTTTGTCCAGGCGATCATTGCTGCCAGAAAACTGGGGACGCCTTTGGCTCAGAATGCCAATGGTAAAGAAATGTATTCGGGCATTCTGATTTATCCTGCCGACCAAGATCCACTGGCCATTCTGAAAAAAAATCCTTCTGATATCGCTTATGCGATCGGTGCTTCCTCGGGTGAATCGAGTGCCAAGGCGGCGACCAAGGGCAAGGCAAATATAGGTGTCCGCAATCACGGTGCTGCGGTCAACGCAGTCAAGGCAGGCAAGGCCAAGGCAGCAGTAGTCAAAAACTGGTGGTGGGCCGGTAACGGTGACAAGTTCCCCGGGATGAAGAGCTTTGAAATACCCGGTGTCTCTGAAGCGAAGAACCCGGACAACGTCCTGACCGCATCCAGTGCTGTTTCTGCAGATGTTGCCAAAAGGATAAAAGCCGCAGCTCTTGCCAGCAGCGCAGCCTTTGGCAGCAACGCTGTCATGCAGCCCTTTAATTCGAGTCAGTTGGCCTTTTCTCTTGGCTTGATGCAGCAGGGTGGTATTGACCCCCTGACCTACAGCTGGTAGCAGCCCGGTTCTGTTTTCGTTGGCCTGAGAACCTGGTTGTTGGACTGCCAAGCTTTAACCTTAGCCATTTTAAAATACAGTTTCGTGTAGCAGACGCTATTTATGAACACCGTTCGTTGCAATTGGGCTCATCAACTTACGCGTGAATCATTTGCTCCACTCGGTGCAAGGGTAAAGAGAGATTTGTCATGGGTATCCAGAAAAAACTGTTGGTCCTGATCAGCTCAACCTTGCTGATCGCTTTTGTCGTGATTGCCGTGATCACCATCGTTGGTGTTAAGAACAGCAACGACCAGATGATGCGTGGTCTGCAGGATGAACTGCAGGCGGAAAACGAGAAGAGCCAGGAGTTGCTCGATAAGAACTTTGTGCTGATAGCCCAGCAATTAGAGGACACGAACCAGTCCGCTCACGAGATAGTGGTCGATCTTTATGATGAATCTTTCATGGCTTCAGTGAAATCGCTGGGCAACCAGATTCTGCCCTCCATTGAGAGCTTCGATTACGATACCCCGGGTGAAGTTATAGCGGTGCTCATGGAGTCCAATAAAACGATTGCCGGTGTGCGCTTTGCTGTCAGCGAAGATCCGGGCCCGGGAGATATCTTTGAATTCGGTTCTTTTGCGGCGTCTGAAGACAAGAAGAGCTATACTCAGATATTCGAGACAGAGTATGCTTATTTGAACCTCGAAATGCAGATCGATCTGGCGGGACTGAAGGCCCTTGACAAGATTGAACAATCCTTTGCTGAGATCAACCAGGCGAACCAGAATTTGGCCGCTGAGATACAGGCCCAGAATAAGAACGCTCTTGTCAACGCTGAACGTCAGGCAGCCAAAGTCAGCGAGGATGGTCAGCAAAGCCTGCTCTGGAAAATTATTCTAACCATGATTCTGGTACTGGTACTGGTCTGCGTGGTCCTTGGTTTGTCCATTAACAAAGGCATCAATCGGCCTCTGAATCAGACGGTCACCATGATTCAGGATCTGGCCCAGGGACGGATTGGTTCACGCCTGGGTATGGACAGAAATGACGAAATCGGCCAGATGGCGTCGGTGATGGATGACTTTGCCGACAGCCTTCAGAATGAAGTTGTGAATGGCTTGCAACAGCTGGCGCAGGGTAACCTGACGTTCCAGGTTGTTCCTAAGGACGATCAGGATGTGGTTCGTGGCGCGCTCAAAAAGGTACGGGAAGACCTGCACAGCCTGATCGCCAACATCAAGATTGCCACAGTCCAGGTGGCTTCCGGAAGTCAGGCCATCAGCAACTCCACCACCGAGATGTCTCGGGGGGCTGCGACCCAGGCAGCGTCAGCCGAAGAAGCGTCTAGTAGTATCGAGCAGATGAACGCCAATATCCGTCAGAACGCAGAGAACTCCTTGCAGACGGAAAAAATTGCCATTCAGGCGGCCAGCGATGCACAGGAAGGCGGTCAGGCAGTCAATATGACTGTGACGGCCATGAAACAAATTGCGGACAAGATCACGATCATCGAGGAAATTGCGCGACAGACAAACCTCTTGGCTCTGAACGCTGCGATTGAAGCTGCCCGCGCCGGTGAGCATGGCAAAGGTTTTGCTGTGGTTGCTGCTGAAGTACGGAAGCTGGCTGAGCGCAGCCAGACTGCTGCCGGTGAGATTAACGAACTTTCTACCAGTAGCGTAGACGTTGCCGAGAAGGCCGGTAAGCTGTTCGAAGTGATCGTGCCTAACATTCAGAAAACTGCTGAACTGGTGCAGGAGATCAGCGCGGCCAGCAAGGAACAGGATGCTGGTGCCGAGCAGATCAATCGGAGTATTCAGCAGCTGGACGGTGTTATCCAGCAGAATGCCTCGGCCTCCGAAGAGATGGCTTCGACGGCGGAAGAGCTGTCCAGCCAGTCGGACCAGTTAGCTGAGATGATCTCATTTTTCGTCATGAACGCGGATGATCACCGTCGAATCGATAATTATGAAACGCAATCGGATGTACCTGGCCGGGGGGCAACCGGACAACCGCGCCTTGCGTATTCGGAAGGCCAGCATCCCGCTGTGGTTCCTGGCCGTAGTCAGGGTTCCCTGGACGATGAGTATGAAACATATTAAGGACTATTGAATATGGCGGAGAATAACGCAGTCAGCAGTCAGTATGTCACCTTCAGTCTTGGCGATGAGCTCTTCGGTGTTGAAGTGACCCGCACCAGGGAGATCCTGAGCCTTACGCCGGTCACCAGTGTGCCGCAGACACCCGACTATCTGCTCGGAGTCATCAACCTGCGCGGGCAGGTCGTGCCGGTCGTGGACATGCGGCTGAAGCTTGGATTGCCGGCCGGTGAGGATACGGAAGACACCTGCATTATCGTGGTGGAAGTCCAGGTTGACGGTGAGTCGATTACCGTCGGAGCCCTGTCTGACGCGGTGCGCGAGGTCCTGAACATCCGTGCCGACCAGATCGAACCGCCGCCACGCCTTGGCACCCGCTTGAATACAGAGTTTATTACCGGTATGGGCAAGGTCGATGAGCAGTTCATGATCCTGTTGAATATCGACCGGATCTTCAACAGTGAAGAACTGGTGTTGGTCCAGGAGGCCGGGGCTGTTGCAACGCCTGAGGCAGAGAAGACTTAGCCAGAGTGTTTATGGCGCGATAGCTCTCAATCTAAAGGCCGCCCGGAATCTCCAGGCGGCCTTAATGTTTAATGATTCCTCGATAATAGCCCTTGCCGGTTTGCGGGTACTGCTCTTTTTCTTGATTACATGAACAGGCACATCTGTGTGACATGCACGTTTCTTTATGTAACATTAATCCCTTGTGTTTTTTTACCTTCTCCAGGACCTTCTTTCTCCTGTTTTTTAAGCCATTGGTTTTACAGGTGAAAAATGGTGTCTTTCTTGGTTGTGAGATGTGGCGACTTTTGGCATGTATCTTGAGATAGTAACTCATCAACATTGAGTTTCGGAAATGATTAAAAAAATTAAGGAGTAAAGTCATGGGAAAACGTGTCATGACAGTTGATGATTCAGCCACAGTTCGCCAGGCTTTGCAGATGGTTTTGTCCGAAGCCGGTTACGACGTGCTTGAAGCGGTTGATGGCCAGGATGCCCTTGACAAGCTTTCCAGTGAATCCGTCGATATGCTGGTTACCGACCTGAACATGCCGAAAGTCGACGGAATTGGTCTGATTCAGGAGATCAGGCAGAGACCGGGGAACCGTTTCATGCCGATCATCATGTTGACAACAGAATCTCAGCCGGAGAAGAAAAGCGCTGGTAAAACTGCCGGTGCTTCAGGGTGGATAACCAAGCCGTTTCGACCTGAACAACTCCTTGCAGTAGTGCGCATGGTTTGCCCGGCCTGATCGCCTGACTAACACACTCCCTCAATAAATTGCGTAGTAAAATCTCTATGCCCTATCTTGAAATTATCTTGTCTCGATTTTCTTTCCCAAGCATGAGCCGTGCAGATTAGCTGCCCGGCTTTTTTTCTGCCGGCAGAATAAAACCAGCAAAGACAAACCATGCAGAGGTGCAAAGTGAAGCAGTAACGTCAAGGCCCCTGTCTAAGCCATGATGTTCTTCTCATTTGCTCGATCTCGCCATTCATGACGAAGGTCCAATCCCTTCATTGCAGTTAAACAACGTAGCGTATTCACCTGTTTAAAATTAAAACCTGAAAAGACTTGCACTCTCCTGTGTTATAACCTGCTGTAATTGTAGGGGATATTAATTAGTTCCCTTCAATCCTGAGACATGGTTCATAGATTGCTTGCTTTATTTAAGACCGCTCATTATTTTTAAGCATTGATTCAATTGGTGATGAATGTATTCTGTCGCTCTCTTTTATGATATAATTTATCCCGATTGATAGCCCGATGAGGGGGATTATGACAGAAAAAGTGACTAAAGTTCTTATTGTTGAGGACGATCCAGACTTCGCTGAAAGTCTGATGATTGCATTGGGTGTGCGAAATTGTCACGTCGATGTGGCTCGTACAGGCGAAGAGGCGATCAGAAAGTTTCACGACCTCTGTTATGATATTACCTTCATGGATATCAAGCTGCCGGGCAAGAATGGTGTTGAAAGTCTTGCCGAAATCATGGGGTTCTGTCCGGCCGCACGTGTTGTTATGATGACTGGCTTCAGCGAGGCAGCGCTGTTGGATGAAGCTCGTCGTGCTGGTGCTGTCGATGTCTTGCGCAAGCCGTTTCGGCTGAAAGAGATGTTCGGACATATCGATAATCTTCGGAAGGACCCTTCTCCCGCAGTAAAACACTGAATTCTGATTTTTAGGGCGCTTGTCGAGTATCTTGACAAGCGCTTTACTTGTTCTGGTTATCGGGCTTGGCTCTTGATATGCATTTGCTCTCCTCCCTTAAACGTGTCCTGGCTTTAAATTTCCTCCTTGTTGCCGCTCTGCCTGTTCTGGTTTTTGGGCTGTTTAATATCCAGCTGACCTCAAAGGAACGGTTGGATGGTGTTCGTGAACGCAACATGGTAATGGCCAAGAACGTTGCGGAAGAAGTTGACTCATTTCTTGATGAAGTCCTTGCTGACTTAAGCCATGTTGAGCAAACGGTTACCTCAGATAAAATTCTGCAGCCTGAAAATGTAGATTCTTTCCTTTCCGCCGTAGTCCGTAATTCACGCTTTTTTGAATCAATTTACCTGCTTGATGATAATTACCTGGTGAGGCATCTCGGAGTCATGCCTGCACTTGAAGCGAGACGTGATGATTATGCACGGCTCGATTTCTCTGGTCATCAACTGCTTCGGAATACTCAGGTTATCGATGAGCCCACCTGGAGTAACACTTTCGTTTCACTGGTCACAGGAGAGCCTTCGGTAACGCTAGGCTTGCCTTTAAAGAATGGTTTTCTGCTTGGGAATATACGTCTGAGCAGCCTCGGGAGATTACTGCATAGATCCGCGGCGAATGGTGGCGTTGAACTGTCGATTGTTGATCACAATGGTACCTTGATCGCCCATAGCATTCATGATCTGGCAATGCAGAGAATCAACTTAGGCAACCATCCGGCGGTTGTTAAGTCTATGGAGGGCACGAACTCGACGCAGGAGTTCCGTCAGGGTTCCATATACTCCCTTGAGAGTGCGACCCGAGTCCCCGAATCGTTATGGGTTGTCTCGGTCGGCCTCAATATGCACGAAGTGATGGCTCCGATTCACAGACTGCGCAACCTGTTGATTGCAACCATGTTGATCGCAATTCTTCTGGCTTGTGCTATTGCGCTCTGGAATATTCGTCGCCTTATGCTTCCGCTGACAGCGCTTGGCCAGAGAACCGGTCAGATTGCGGATGGCAATTATGATTTTTCATTTCGTCCTTCGGGCTTGTTAGAAGTTGATACTCTGGCCGACCAGATTGCAAGCATGGCATCTGCCATCAAGGTGCGTGAAGGGTCAATTGTTGCCAATGAACAAAGGTTTCGTGACCTGGTCAATTCTATCGACGGGATTGTCTGGGAAATGGAGTACCCCTCTTTTAATTTCCTGTTTGTCAGCAGGCAGGCGGAAGCTATTGTTGGCTATTCAATCCAGGACTGGTACGAGATCCCCGATTTCTGGGAAAAGACAGTCTATGGCGAGGACCTGGCGCAGGCTAAGTCCTACTGCCAGTTGATGTCTGAGAAGCAGGAGGATCACGATTTTACATACAGAATGGTCGCCGCCGACGGGCGGCTTGTCTGGATTCGTGACCTGGTAACTGTTGTTGTCGAAGACAACCGGCCCGTGCGTTTGCTCGGAGTTATGATTGATGTGACCGAGCAGAAGGAACTCGTAGATGAACTGAGTCGCAGCGAACAGAATTATCGAGAGATTTTTAACTCCACCAGCGACGCTATCTTCATTCATGATGCCGACACCAGTCAGATCCTGGATGTCAACCAGGCCATGATGAATATGTTCAATTGTTCCTATGAGACAGCCCTGGCCTCAAGCCTTGAGACGTTCAGCCTGGGTGAAAGTCCTTATTCCCTGCAAGAAGCCAGCATGAAATTGCAGATAGCGAAGGATGAGGGAAGTTGCACTTTCGAGTGGTACTCCCGCAAGGCAACAGGTGAAGTCTTCTGGTCTGAGGTTACTCTGCGTAGTGCGTCAATTGGTAACCAGCAACGCATACTCGCTGCCGTTCGCGATATCTCTGCGCGTAAGGAAGCTGTTGAAAATCTGCGAACGGTCAATGAGCGTCTGCTCCTGTTGATCAACCGCATGCCATTGGGTTGTATATTCTGGACGCCTGACTTTCTCATCGACATGTGGAATCCGGCCGCTGAGGCCATCTTTGGTTTCTCGGAAGAGGAAATGATCGGTAAGAGCCCTTACGGTACAATTGTGTCTGAGGAAACACAACCCGAGGTTGAAAAAGTATTGAACAAACTACGGCAGGGAGATCTGGCCGCTCATAGTCTGAACGAAAATATAACCAAAACCGGCAAGACGATCACCTGCGAATGGTACAATACTCCTGTTTCTGATCTTTCTGGCAATATCATCGGCACCATCTCCATGGCCCAGGATGTTTCAGGACGCAAGGCGACGGAAGATGAGCTGGCGAAATATCGTTTTGACCTGGAGCAGCTTATCAGTGAGCGAACCAAGCAATTGAACAAGGCACAGGAAGAGCTTGTTCGTAAAGAAAGGCTCGCTGTGCTCGGGCAGCTGACAACCACGGTCAGTCACGAAATTCGTAATCCACTCGGTACCATTGCCAATTCCCTGTACCTGTTCAGACACGCTCTGCAAGGAGAGGAACACGAGGCCCTGCACAAGCCGTTGCTGCTGGCAGAGCGAAACGTTGAACGCTGTGACGGTATCATCAGCGATCTCCTCGATTTTACCCGTCAGCGCAAAAGTCAAAAAGAGCTGTTTGCTTTTGACACCTGGTTTGCGGAAGTTCTTGAAGAACTTTCCATCCCGGCCGAGGTACAGTGCCACCTCGATCTTGCCTCTGAGGCAATGGTTTCCGCTGATTCGGAACGTCTTCGCAGAGTTGTGGTCAACGTGATCACAAATGCCCTGCAGGCCCTTGATGAGAAACAAAATAGTGACAAAACCCTGGAAATCCAGACCAGGATTGATGACGACCGTTGCGAGATCCGTGTCCGTGACAATGGCCCGGGAATGAGTGAAGAGATCCTGTCGCGAATTTTCGAGCCGATGTTCAGTACCAAGAATTTCGGTGTTGGTCTCGGTGTTCCGATCATCAAGAACATCCTTGAAAGTCATGGTGGCGAGGTGGCATACATTAGCGAAGTCGGCAAAGGGACTACCGTTTTCATGTATCTGCCACTATCGTCTGAAGATTCTGATAAATGTTGATGAGCGCTCCATGCGATGTCACCCTGAAGCCTTTCTGCACGAATCAATACCATCAGGGGTTCTCTTGGCACGTTCGTTGTAAATAATCCCGTCACGGCCCATCATGCAATAATGTCCTGAGGTTCTGCCGCTTTATACGGTTGTTTCTGTCGAGCAAGTTTGCAAGCGCTGGCACATTTTCGTGTCACAAAGAGTCGGGATTGACGTCTCTTGTCTCTTTAATTCTTTGCCAACGGCAAAATATGCTGCTGTTCGTTTGATCCGGATCAATGGAGAGTCTGGTTATGTCTGGTATGGTGTTTGTCATGATCCTTAATTCTGAAATGGTCGAGTTTGGCGGGAAGCTGTATGTCTGAACCTGTTCGCGTACTGATCGTAGATGATTCTGCAGTGGTCCGTCAGGCGCTCACGGAAATTCTTTCTTCCGATCCGGGTATTGAGGTTATAGGAACGGCGCCTGATCCCCTGATCGCAGCCGACAAGATCAGCAAACAGCGCCCCGACGTGATTACCCTTGACGTCGAAATGCCGCGCATGGATGGGCTCTCATTCCTCAAGCAGATCATGGCGCAGGATCCTATCCCTGTCGTCATGTGTTCCAGCCTGACGGAAAAGGGTGCCGAAGTTACAATGAAGGCCCTGCAGTACGGTGCTGTGGAGATCATTAACAAACCACGGATGGGTGCTCGGCAGTTTCTTGAAGAAAGTCAGGTTCTCCTCTGTGACGCGGTTAAAGCTGCTGCCCGTGCCAGGGTTCGCCGTTTATCCAGCCTGGTTAACGATCCTGCACCGAAATTAACAGCGGATGTCATGCTCAGTCAGCCGAAGTTGACGGAGAATTTCCAGACTACGGAGAAAATCATCGCCATTGGTGCTTCGACCGGAGGGACAGAGGCTTTGCGTGTTTTCCTGCAGAGTTTGCCGTACGATGCTCCCGGAATGGTTATTGTGCAACACATGCCGCAACATTTTACCGCTGCATTTGCCCGTCGGCTGAACGGCATCTGCCGTGTAGAAGTCAAGGAGGCCGCAGACGGGGACACGGTTATCCCGGGTCGCGCCCTGATTGCACCGGGCAACCTGCACATGATGCTGAAACGTAGCGGTACCCGCTATTATGTGCAGATCAAAGACGGCCCACTGGTTTGTCGGCATCGTCCTTCTGTGGATGTCCTGTTCCGTTCCGTGGCCCGTTATGCCGGCCTGAACGCGACAGGTGTCATCATGACCGGTATGGGCGATGATGGCGCACGGGGGATGTTGGAAATGATGAAGGCCGGGGCCGTCAACCTGGCTCAGGATGAAGAAAGCTGTGTGGTTTTCGGCATGCCGCAGGAGGCAATCAAGCTCGGTGGAGTACAGAAGATTCTGCCTCTCGAAAAACTGGCAGAGGAAGCCATGCGTATTTATCGCAGCAAGAATTGAACACCACTGTTTCTATCGTTAACCCTTACAGGACCTTGCCATGAATAAACCGACAGACGAAGAATTGATCGAGGAAATCCGGCAGCGTTTTGAATTCAACCGAAATGCTCTTGATGACATGCGGGCGATGACGCGTAAGCTTGAATCGATGAACGAAAAGCTGAAGGAGTCGGAAGCCCTGAAGGGTCAGTTCCTTTCCAATATACGCAACGAGATCAACAATCCTCTCTCTGCAATTATGGGGCTGGCCGGGCAATTCTTTGAGCGCGACTGTGATCCGGAGGTCTGCCAGACGACAATTCGCATGATTTATGCGGAAGCTTTTAATCTCGATTACCAGTTGCAGAATGTTTTTATGGCGGCAGAACTGGAAGCCGGAGAGACGGAACCTGCTATTGCCATGGTTGAAATCGGCTCTGTTCTGGAAAGCTGTCTCGACAAACTGAGCTACCGGGTTAAGGACCAGGACCTTGCCGTTTCGAAGGCTCTCCCCGAGGATCTGGTCTTTCCGACCGATGCCAAAAAGTTTGAAATTATCCTGCTTAATCTGCTTGGCAATGCAGTGGAGTTTACAGGACGGAAAGGAACGCTTTCCGTGCAGATCGAGGAAACCAGACCCGGTCTGACGGTGATCGTCAAAGATGATGGCCCTGGAATCAGCCCGGTTGACCAGGAGGTAATCTTTGATCGGTTCCGGCAACTTGAGGCAGGGACGACCAAGGGCCATCGTGGCCACGGCCTCGGTCTGAGCATTTGCTGGTCACTGGCTGAATTGTTGGGCGGAACAATTGATCTCGACAGCCAGCCGGGGCAAGGCAGCCGCTTCGTGCTGAGCCTGCCAAGACCCGATGTGGAGACTGTCGTGTACGCTACGGAGGGGAATTTTTTCATCTTCGGTGAAACAGATGGAGAGGTTGAGTCCTTCTGATTATTTATGAACCAGAAAACACAGGCGTCTGCAGCTGAACCTTTGGCGCGACATTATCTTTACCCGGGCACGCTGTTCGTGCACCGGCAGCCGCACCTGGTGACCACGGTCCTTGGGTCATGTGTCTCAGTTTGTCTCTGGAACCAGACCGCTCAACTGGGCGGCATCAACCATTACCTCCTGCCGCTGTGGAATGGTGAAGGCCTGCCGACGCCAAAATACGGTAATATTGCTATCACCAAGCTGATCGAGAAGGTCAAAGAAATATCAGGCCCCGGTGACAAACTGATCGCCAAGGTTTTTGGCGGTTCCTCAATGTGGGAGAAAACAGAGGGCCTGTTGGCGATCGGTCAACGGAATATTGAATTTGCTACCGAAACGCTGGAAAGTCATCGCATTCCCATCGCGGGTATCGATGTTGGCGGCTACCAGGGCCGAAAGGTCATCTTCAACAGCGGTGATGGTACAGTCCTGATGCGTCGTCAGCGGGGTATCCAGGCTACATGAACGGAGAAGCAATCCCTGGCAACTATTAGTTAATTTTGTGCCTTGGTTAAAAAGATGATCAAGGCCTTAGTTTTAGTTTTGTAGAAAAGTTGCGGAATTGCCGGAGCCAGTTATGCTGCACATGCATAATTACGGTTCCGGCCTTTTGTTTTTAGCTGGTGTGCATTTCCTTTTTGACCTCCTGAATTAGGTCTCCTGAGGTTTTTCTGACTGCCGGATTTGTTCCTGCCGTTTTTATCTGCAGTCTTGTCAGAACTTGTTTCGGGAAGGAACTGACAGGTTGCTGCGTACATGAAAGCGAACAACATAAGAATCTCGAACATTTTCTCCTCCTGGTGTCTTTTCATGTAGTTAACTCTAGTGATGTGTCAAAATATGTCACACCTGCTTGAGCTGAAAGATTTGCGTTGATTTGTTTGGATGAAGGAAGAAAAACTCTCAATTCGCAACTGAAAAAAATGACGGAATATGGGGTGGTTTGGCCGTTGACGGGTCAAATAAAATCGTATACAGTATGCAAGTTTCAGTTCGACCTTAAGCCTTTTTATTCAGACTGTAAATGGTGGGGGAATCTTTAACCTCGCCAACAACTTAAAGATGGAGGAGAGAGATGATTGAAGCTTATCTGATGCACGAGAAGGAGCGTAATGCGCAAGGGATTCCGGCCCTGCCGCTTGATCCTGAGCAGACCGCCGGTCTCTGCGAACATCTGCAGAACCCGCCCGCTGGCAAAGAAGAGTTTTTGATGAACCTTTTCACCGAGCGTGTATCGCCTGGTGTCGACCCGGCTGCTGAAGTTAAGGCCGGTTTCCTGGCCGAGATCCTGACCGGAGCCAAAAGTTCTCCGCTGGTCGACAAGAAGAAGGCTGTGCAGATTCTCGGGACCATGATTGGTGGTTACAATGTGCAACCGTTGATCGGTGCACTGAGTGATGGCGTACTGGCTGACGAAGCTGCTTCTGCCCTGTCCGGCATGACTTACGTCTACGATGCAGCCGCTCAGGTCATTGAATTGTCCAAAAGTAACGCTGCTGCCAAAAAGGTTGTCGAGTCCTGGGCGAACGCCGAGTGGTTTACCAGCAAGGCTGGCGTCGCTGAGACCATCACCGTCAAGGTGTTCAAGGTCGAAGGCGAGATCAATACCGATGACTTCTCTCCGGCCGGTGATGCCTGGAGTCGTCCTGACATCCCGCTGCATGCTCTGGCTATGGGAAAAACCCGTTTCCCTGGTGGTATCGAAGAGATCGCCAAGTGGCGTGCTGAAGGTCACCAGGTTGCTTTTGTTGGTGACGTGGTCGGTACCGGTTCTTCCCGTAAGTCGGCTTGTAACAGCGTACTCTGGTGCATTGGCGATGATATCCCGGCAGTTCCCAACAAGCGTCGTGGTGGCGTGATCATCGGTGGTGTTATTGCTCCGATCTTCTTTAACACCGCGCAGGATTCAGGCACCTTGCCGCTGCGCATGGATGTGTCCAATCTGAATATGGGTGACGTTATCACCATCAATACCGCGAAAGGCGAAGTGACCAACGAAGCGGGAGAGGTTGTCTCCACCTTCGAGATCAAGCCGGATACGGTTTCTGATGAGTTCCGTGCCGGTGGTCGGATTCCGTTGATTATCGGTTGCGCCGTAACCAAAGAGGCTCGTGAAGCATTGGGTCTGGGTGAGACTGATATCTTTGCTCAGGCAGCAAATCCTGCTCCCAAGGCTGACCAGGGCTACACCCAGGCACAGAAGATGGTTGGTCGCGCCTGTGACGTCGACGGTGTCTTGCCAGGCTCTTCTTGTGCACCGATCATGACCACTGTTGGTTCCCAGGATACCACTGGCCCGATGACCGCCGATGAGATCAAAGAGCTTGCCTGTCTCAGATTCAAGTCGCCGATGGTCATGCAGTCTTTCTGTCATACCGCTGCTTACCCGAAGCCTGCTGACGTGAAGATGCACGCCAACCTGCCAAAATTCATCTCCGATCGCGCCGGCGTACCGCTGCGTCCCGGCGATGGTGTTATTCACAGCTGGTTGAACCGTCTGCTGGTTCCAGACACGGTCGGTACCGGTGGCGACAGCCACACCCGTTTCCCTATCGGCATCAGCTTCCCGGCAGGTTCCGGCCTGATCGCTTTTGCTGGCGCTCTTGGTTTTATGCCTCTCGATATGCCCGAGTCGGTTCTGGTTCGTTTTAAAGGTGAGCTTAACGAAGGCATTACCCTGCGTGATGCTGTTAACGCCATCCCTTACTGGGCCATCAAGCAGGGTCACCTGACCGTACCGAAAAAGAATAAGGTCAACATCTTCAATGGTCGGATTCTGGAGATGGAAGGTTTGCCGAACCTCTCGGTTGAGCAAGCTTTTGAGCTGACCGATGCCGCTGCCGAGCGTTCAGCTGCTGCTGGTTGCATCAAGCTATCAGAAGAAAGTGTCTGCACGTACCTGCATTCCAACGTCGCCTTGATGAAAAAGATGATCGAAGAAGGCTATCAGGATCCTGCGACTCTGCAGGGCCGTATTGATGCCGTCAACGAGTGGCTCAAGGACCCCAAACTGCTCGAAGCAGATACCAACGCTGAGTACGCTGCAGTGATCGAGATTGATCTTGCAGAAATTACCGAGCCGATCCTGGCATGCCCGAACGATCCCGATGATGTCAAACTGCTTTCCGACATCCAGGGCACACCGATTCAGGATATCTTCCTCGGTTCCTGTATGACCAACATCGGTCACTTCCGTGCTGCTGCCGAGATCTGGCGTGGTGAGAAGTTCAACCCGAATGTTCGTACCTGGGTTTGCCCTCCGACCCGCATGGATCAAGCCAAGCTCAAGGAAGAAGCTGTCTTCTCTGTATTCAGTGCCATGGGTGCTCGACTCGAGATTGCCGGCTGCTCACTCTGCATGGGCAACCAGGCTCGCGTGCCCGACGGCGTGAACATGTTTTCCACTTCGACCCGTAACTTTGATGATCGTATCGGTAACGGCGCCCAGGTTTATCTCGGTTCCGCTGAACTTGGTGCGGTTACCACGACCATGGGCAAGCTACCGACTCCTGCCGAGTACCTTGCGGTCTACAAGGAGAAGGTCGCACCGAATAAGGATGCTATCTATCAATACCTGCAGTTCGATGAGATGGATGGGTACAAGTAATCGGCGTAAAGCTGGTTAAATGTGAAAAGTAAAACGTAGATGGAAAGGCCGCTCCTTTAAGGAGCGGCCTTTTTTGTGTTCTGTCCCCCTCCAGTGATCGTTCCTCGAATTTTGTTTATACTTGCACTGCCGTGCCCGGCCAGTTAAATTAATACACAAGTTTCTCCCGTAATTACCGCAACCTGAAATCCTCACCCCAAGCAACGACAGGATTCTCAGATGTCCGAAGAAAACATCCTGTTTCAACCGATCAAAAATTACTGCCGACGCAATGTTGCGACTTGTGAACCTGGAGACACGGTCCTCAAGGTGGCGGGTGTCATGCGAGATTTGCAAATTTCCAGTGTCATTGTGTGTGATCAGAACAACCCGGTAGGGATCCTGACAGATCGTGATATGCGCAATAAGGTTATTGCCGAAGGGATAGATGCCAAAGCGATTTTTGCCAGCGACATCATGAATACCCCTCTGATTACAGTCAGCGAAAACGATTTTATCTTTGAAGCGCTGTACCGGATTTCAAAAAATGGCATTCATCGGATTTGTGTCGTTGACCAGGATGATCGGTTAACGGGGATTATTACTGTCACTGACATTATGCGTCTGCAGACGCATTCCCCGCAGAAGCTGGTACGGGATATCGATCAGGCCACCACTCTTGAGGAATTGAAGTCCTACCACAACCAGATACAGGGGCTGGTTGTTCATCTGGTTGGAACCGGGGTCCCGCCGCGTGAACTGGTGAGGATGATCGCCTTGCTTAACGACCAGTTGTTGTTGCGCCTGATTGAACTGTTGCGCGCCAGGCAATTCAGCGACCTGACTGACAAGTTTGCCTTTATTGTGCTGGGCAGTGAAGGACGTCGCGAGCAGACCCTGACGACTGACCAGGACAACGCCATCATCTACTCAGATGGCCTCTCGACCGCTGAGGTTGAGCAAATTAAAGTTTTTTCGGAGAAGTTGATAGAGGCACTGATCGAGATAGGCGTTCCTCCCTGTCCCGGCGGTATCATGGCAAAAAACGATTTCTGGCGGCGTAGTTTCAGCGCCTGGGTAGGGGCACTTAGCAACTGGTTAACGACTCCTCAGCCGGAGAACATTCTCAATGGCAGTATGTTCTTTGATCTGCGGACCGTCTACGGTGACCCTAGCCTGGAAAAAGATCTGAAAAAGATGCTGGCAAAACATTTCAGTACCGAGAAAATGTTCCTGACCCATGCAGCAGCCAATGCGAACCGATTCAAGCCGCCACTCGGCCTTTTTGGCGGCATCAAGGTTGAGCATGGCGAGGAACATCGCGGTCAAATTGATGTCAAGAAGGCGGGCATCTTCGCTATCACAGAAGGTGTGAAAGCTCTGGCCATGGAAGCTGGAATCATGGACGGGGGCACGCGAGAGCGCATCCAGTCACTGGTTGAAAAGGGCGTTCTGACACGAAAGATGGCTGATGATCTTGATGCGAGTTACAACTTTCTGGTTTTCCTTCGCCTGCGTTGCCAGGTGGATGATATCCAGGCCGGCAATGAACCGAGCAATTACATCACCCTGAGCAAACTCAATCACATGGAAAAAGGCCGTTTAAAGCTGGCCTTTGAGGAAGTCAACGAATTCCACGAGTTCCTGAGAGTCCATTTTCGTGTCCATCTTCTCCGATAAATCATCGCCCGGGTATTTCCCCCCCCTGATCTACAGGTTCGTTTTTATTCTTCTCCTTTCGGCAGTTTCAGTAGCTCTGCCTGGCTGTCGTAATCCTATTGATACCTCGGCTCTCAATAACCTCGCCAAAACGGATGTCGATATGATGGCTGACACCAGCTTGCGCGAGATGAGCCGTCTCATGGAGGAGTTGCTGGTCAAGCTCTATAAACTTAACCCTCAAGAGCTGGACAAAAGGCGCGGCATGACAGTCGGACAGCGCCAGGACCAGGTTTTTGATACGCCCGGTCGTCTGCTCTTTGAAGAATTAAACGATAAACAGGGTACTGATGCCATGGGCCTGGCGTTTCATCCTGATTATAAGGGCGATCGTGTTATCGCGCTCATTGTCGGCTTGGTGGGAATGACGCGCAGTGCTTACAACTGGCAGGATGAGCAGTTTATGTTTGATTCCCTGGATGCACAGAAACTATTCAATTCCGCACGGAATATTGAGGTCATGGCCTGGCGCTTAAGCAACAGCAAGGGGTGGGACGGTGAGCTGCTCCTGTTGTCGAACACTCAAACGGGGGAAGCAGAGGATCTGAGCTGCGAGCGTCTGTTCGGCAAAATGATCGCCATCCAGGATGTGATGGCCTTTGTTGTCACGGGCAAGTGGGACCGAGGCGTTAACCACGTGGTTCTCCGGGCGGCTTTTTTGCCAATGGGATTATAATCTCTGGGGAGACCTCCTGCCTTGACCAGCAAACTTATTCATATTCAAGCTGCGTCTGGCTGCCGTTCTGCGGTCGCTCGTTGAAGCCGTTTGCATAACCCCAGAAAGATATGATTTTCATGAGCAGCTTGGCCGCTGTCATCTCGGACACCCTGCTTGGTTCGGGTACCAGTTCCACCACATCCACGCCGCGCAAATCGATACTTTGCGTTGAGAAGAGGGCCTCCAGTAATTCGATCACCGAGTACCAGAAAAAACCACCCGGTTGTGGTGTGCCAACACCGGGGACGACAGCCGGGTTGAACACATCCATGTCGATCGACAGGTAGACAGGCCCGTCCAGGGAGTTTACCTTCTGCAGGAATGAATCCCATTGGCTTTTGCCGCGCAGGTCCCAATCCAGAAACAGGCTGATACGAGGTTCTTTTTCAACCTGCTCCACTTCACTTTCAAAGATCGACCGGACACCGGCCATGACGATTTTGTGCCCTTGTTCCAACAAACGAGTAACAGGGCAGGCGTGATTGTACCTGCTGCCTCCGTAACTGCTGCGCAGATCCGCGTGGGCATCGAGAAACAATACGGTGCCGGGTTCCGGCATGCGTGCCTTAACCAGGGAAGGTGTCAATGAATGTTCTCCGCCGAGGCCAATGAACAGGTTGTCAGCAGGCAGGGCTGCCACGTGTCTGGTGAGTCGGGCGTGCAGGTCGGCGTCAACCTCTGATTTGTCATCTTTAAACTCAGGTAAAACAGAGAGTTTTATCTGTTTGAATGGCGACCAGCCGGCATCTTCATCGTAGAATTCGAGTTGCTCTGTTGTCTCCAGAATCGCTTTGGGTGCCTCGGCTGTTCCGGGCTTGAAGGAGACAGTTCTTTCCAGTGGGATCGGCAGCAGCAGGACGTCTGCCTCCTCAACCGGCGCGTTTGGCATGGCAAGAAATTGTAGAGAGTCAGACATGAGCTCGGTCCTTATGGGCGATATGAAAAGAGGATATTCCAGGCAGGATACAAAAAACAGCCGGATAAAACGATAAGATTTCTGTCTCTGACTTAACTCTTCAGCTCTTCTGCCACGGCTTCTGTCATTGCTGTCAGCAACATGTCCAGTTCCTCATCACTGATGACATAAGGAGGCATGACGTACACCAGCCTGCCGAAGGGGCGAATCCAGACCCCCTTGTCGACAAAGCGTCTGCTGATAGAAGCCATGTTGACCGGTTGCTTAAGTTCCAGCACCCCGATTCCTCCCTTGATGCGTACCTCGGCCACACCGTCCCAGTTTTCACAAGGCAGAAGATGGCGGGCAAAAGCACTGGACATAGCGGCGATGCGCTCCTGCCAGGGGCTCGCGAGTAGAAGGTCGATACTGGCGTTGGCGATTGCACAGGCCAGGGGATTGGCCATGAAGGTCGGGCCATGCATGAATGCTTTCGGATCATTGGTGGAGATGGTCCGGCTGACTTCCATGGTTGTCAAAACGGCAGCCAGGGTCATGTAACCACCCGTGATGGCTTTGCCCAAACACATGATATCCGGAACGACATTAGCGTGTTCGCAGGCAAACATGGTGCCGGTCCGCCCGAATCCGGTCGCGATTTCATCAGCGATCAACAAAACCTTGTGGGTATCGCAGAGGGCACGGACCTGTCGCAGGTACTCGGGTGCATAGAAGCGCATGCCGCCAGCACCCTGTACAATCGGTTCAAGTATGACGGCGGCAATCTGCTCATGGTGGGTTTCCAGCAGGCTGCGAAAGTCGGCAATCTCTTCGTCCTGCCAATCCGCATCCTGCGTGACGCTTGGTGCGTCGGCAAAGAAATGCTCTGCGAGGACATGTTCGAAAAGATGGTGCATGCCGGTCTCCGGATCACAGACCGCCATGGCGCCGCAAGTGTCGCCGTGGTAGCCACGACGAATTGTCAGCATGCGGTTTTTCTCAGATTGCCCCCTTGCATGCCAGTACTGGATCGCCATTTTAATCGCAACTTCAACGGCGACAGAACCTGAGTCGCAGAAGAAAACACGATCAAGAGGATCTGGAGTCAGTTTCACCAGGCGTGCCGCCAATTCTGCAGCCGGGCGATGAGTCAGGCCGCCGAACATAACGTGAGCCATCTTCTCAAGCTGTTTCCTGGCGGCTTCGTTGAGAACCGGGTGATTGTATCCGTGGATGACAGACCACCAGGAGGACATGCCGTCAATCAGCGTTCGGTCGTCCTCAAGCGTGAGATGAACGCCTTGCGCACTTTTGACAGGATAAGGGGGCAGAGCTCCTTCCAGTGGTGCATAAGGGTGCCAGACATGATTCTTTTCGAAATCAAGCCAGTTGTTGTCGTTCAGAAGATCGGGCATATCAAATAATCTCGAATTTCCGTTTATTCAGTTCAAAAACAGTGGCGCAGAAAGTAATGAGTAAGCCAACCAAAACGCTTTGCCAGTCTCTCTCTGTATCGTTATGTTGATGAATTTGCAAGGGGTATAATCCATTGAATTATCCGTATCTTAACGGAAAAAGATGGCTTGAACAAGAGGTGTTCACTCCGTGATGAATAGTCAGGAAGAAGAA
>CAZXBD010000142.1:0-7822 GCA_964638305.1 uncultured Geobacteraceae bacterium
CAGGTCAAGGACATAGGTAACTATGTCTATAAACCGTACACAAGCTTTCTTTTGCTTCGTTTTCTTTGTCGCCACAAAGAAAATGACGTTGCTGTCGGGCAACCCCGACGGTTTTGCTTTTATCCTTGGATTACAAAGCCAAACAAAAAAAGCAACAGATTAACGATCTGTTGCTCCCTTTAAACTTCAATTATTGACATAAAGCTGAACTTTGTCAGCCACCTGCGGCGCAAAAAGAAGACCTCTTTGCGCCTTTAGTTTCTCTTTATAAAGCCAGGGTTAAAGGATCTGGCTCAAGAACAGTTTGGTCCGCTCATGCTGCGGGTTATCAAAAAAGTCGTGTGGTTTGTTTTCTTCGACAACCTGCCCCTCATCCATGAACATCACTCGGTCTGCAACACTCTTGGCAAAACCCATCTCGTGAGTAACAACAAGCATCGTCATCCCTTCTTCAGCCAGATCGATCATGACGTCAAGGACCTCCTTGATCATTTCCGGATCCAGGGCCGAGGTCGGCTCGTCGAAAAGCATCACTTCCGGCTTCATACACAAGCTGCGGGCGATCGCCACGCGTTGCTGCTGGCCTCCGGAGAGTTGCCCAGGGAACTTTTCGGCCTGTTCGGCAATATGCACCTTCTCAAGATACATCATCGCCATTTCTTCCGCTTCTTTCTTCGGTGTCTTACGTACCCAGATCGGGCCCAACGTCAGGTTTTCGATAATCGTCAGATGCGGAAAGAGGTTGAAATGCTGAAAAACCATGCCGACTTCTGCACGTACTTTTTCGATGTTTTTGATATCGTTGGTCAACTCCGTACCGTTGACGATGATCTGTCCACGCTGATGTTCCTCCAGCCTGTTGATGCAGCGGATCAGGGTCGACTTGCCCGATCCGGAAGGGCCGCAGATAACAATCCGCTCGCCCAACTGAACCGTCAGATTAATATCGCTGAGTACGTGGAAATCGCCGTACCACTTATGCATACTGTTGACTTCGATGATCGGTGCAGTAGCAGAGGAGGGTACTGTTTTGTTTTCAGTCTCGTTCATAAATCTCTCGCAAATTCCGGCCTGCTGAATTGTCAGCGGCCCGTGTGCAGTGCCTTTTCCAGTTTGCGGCTATAGCTCGACATTGCGTAGCAGCAGATGAAATAGAGAACGGCCAGAAAAATATATGCTTCAGTCGAGTAGCCGGTCCACTTGGGGTTCGACAGTGTAACCTTGGTCGTCTTCAAGACATCGTAAAGTGCGATGATGACAACCAGTGACGTGTCTTTAAAGGCCGACAGCAGGATTCCCAAGGTCGGCGGAATGACGATCTTCAGCGCTTGCGGCAGAATGATCAGCCGCATCGTCTGATTGTAATTCAGTCCGAGCGAGTCGGCGGCTTCGAACTGGCCGCGAGACATCGCCTGCAGACCACCACGGACAACCTCGGCTATATACGCTGCCGTGAAAAGGATGATGGCGACCTGTGCGCGCAAAACCTTGTCAATCGTTACGCCCTCGGGCAGGAAGAGTGGGAACATGATCGAGGACATGAAGAGCAGGCTGATCAGTGGCACGCCACGAATCATTTCGATGTACACCACGCAGAGGGTTTTGATTGCCGGCATCCTTGATTGACGACCAAGTGCCAGCAGCACTCCAAGAGGATAAGCTGCAACCATGCCAAAGAAGGAGAGCATAAACGTCAGTGGCAGGCCACTCCATTGGGCTGTTTCAACGACCTGCATGCCGAAGACGCCACCGTACATCAAGGTGCCCATGACAATCAGGCCTATCAGCCAGTAGAGGCCGAGGGATTTTTTCCAGTGGTTGCTGTTCTTGGAGTAGAACACCAGGCCAAGGAGTAACAACATGGCACTCCCGGGACGCCACTGCTCACCATCGGGGAAAAATCCAAAGATGATAAAGCTGATATTCTTGGGAATGATCGACCAGCAGGCACCGTCAATGTCACGACAGGCTTCAGAGGGACTGTTCCAGACGCTGTCGATAAACGCCCAGCTGATGAATGGCGGAACCACCTGCCAGAGGATCACTGCGAAAAGGATGGTCAGCACCGAGTTGTACCAGGTGTTGAACAGGTTACCATGCAGCCAGCCGAGCACACCAACTTCTGTGACGGGCGGCTTGAGATATTCGCGGGTGGGAGCTGTGTTCGGCGCACTCATATAATCACCTCTCCACCAGGGCCATTTTTTTGTTGTACCAGTTCATAAATAAAGATGTCGACAGACTGAAGAAGAGGTAGATGATCATGATCAACGCCACACCTTCAATCGCTTGTCCTGTCTGATTGATTGTAGTGTTGGTTACGGCCACGAAATCGGCATAGCCGATGGCGATAGCCAATGAGCTGTTTTTGGTCAGGTTGAGCATCTGGCTGGTCAGGGGCGGAATGATCACGCGCAGTGCCTGGGGTAATACCACCAGGTGCAGAACCTGACCGGAGCGCAAGCCAATGGCTTTGGCTGCTTCAACCTGGCCATGCCCAACCGACTGGATGCCGGCCCGTACGATTTCGGCGACGAACGCCGCGGTGTAAAAGACCAGGCCGAGCAGCAGGGCGCTGAATTCAGGACTCACTGTTACTCCACCTGTGAAATTGAATCCGCGCAGTGCAGGAACATCCATGGCGGTCGGTGCGCCCGCAAATGCCCAGGCCAGCAGTGGCAAAGCAATGCTGAGAGCCAGGGTGACCCGCACGGCTGGAAAGATCTGTCCGGTTTGTGCCTGTCTGCGCCGTCCCCACCGGTTCAGAAACCAACCGATCGCAAACGCCGCAACGAAAGCCCAAACCATGGTGCCATGCACCGCGTGAGCTTCGGGAACACCGAAGATAAGACCTCGATTACAGAGGAAAACACCCTCAAAGGGGTTGAGTGCCTGTCGAGGCGAGGGAAAAGACTCGTAAAAAATTGCGTACCAGAAGAAGAGTTGCAGCAACACCGGAATGTTCTGCATCACTTCTATGTAGCCCGCGGCTATTTTCGACACCAGCCAGTTGCTGGAAAGTCGGGCAACACCGACAATGGTACCGAGAATAAGTGTGAAGATGATGCCGATGAAGGAGACCTTCACCGTGTTCAACGCGCCCACCAGGAGGGCATCGGCATAGCTGTCTGCAGCCGAATATTCAATGACCGACTCACCGATTTCGAAGCTGGCTTCCTTTTCAAGGAAGCCAAAACCGGTCGCAATCGATTGCCGTTCAAGGTTGGCCTGTGTGTTGGAATAGAGATAGTAGCTGACAACGGCCACAACCAGCAGGGCGATGACCTGAAAAACCAAGGCTCGCTTGGCAGGGTCGCGCCAGGGGGGTACGGCACTCGGCAGCAGCTCTGTCTCGTTATTAAGGGAAGGGTCTCTCTTCAAAGGGCGTTCCTGTTTCTAGCCAAGCAATTTGTTCGTGGATTGTATTGCATGGAATAACCGGGGAGGTGCCACAAGTGGCGCCTCCCCGGATCGGACTTCGATCAATTACTTGAACGGTGGCGAATACATCAGGCCGCCATTGGTCCAGAGTGCGTTCAGGCCACGCTCAATACCAAGGGTGGTATTCACGCCAACGTTGCGCTCAAAAACTTCACCGTAGTTACCAACCTGCTTGATGATGTTGTAAGCCCACTTCTCGTCAAGGCCGAGGGACTTGCCGTTACCTTCGATAACGCCGAGGAAACGTTGTACCATTGGATCTTTGCTCTTGAGCTTCTCGTCGACGTTCTTGGAAGTGATGCCCAGCTCTTCAGCGTTGATCATCGCCAGTACGGAGAAGTCGACGATGTCTCGGAACTGGTCGTCGCCATGACGAACGGCGGGGGCCAGGGGCTCCTTGGAGATGATTTCCGGCAGGATCGAATAATCCTTCGGGTTAGGTGCAACAGCACGGGTTCCAGCCAGCTGGGAAGCGTCGGAAGTCAGCACATCACAACGCCCGGCGAAGAAAGTCTTGGCCAGTTCCGATGTGGATTCAATAACGACCGGATTCCACTTCATATTCTTGGAGCGGAAGAAGTCAGCGGCGTTCTGCTCGGTCGTCGTTCCAGGCAGGACGCAGACCGTCGCTCCGTCCAGTTCCTTGGCACTCTTGACGCCAAGCTTGTTCGGGATCATAAAACCCTGGCCATCATAGTAGTTGACGGTAACAAAGTTCAGACCGAGTTGGGTCTCACGGCTCAGAGTCCGGGTTGCGTTACGGGTCAGTACATCGATTTCGCCGGACTGCAGGGCAGTGAAGCGCTGCTGGGCGGTCAGGGGGGTGAATTTGACTTTGTTGGCATCACCAAAGATCGCTGCGGCAATGGCACGTGCGGTGTCAACGTCCAGGCCTTTCCAAACGCCTTTCGCGTCAGGCATGCCAAAACCGAAAACACCACCATTTACGCCGGCCTGGATAAACCCTTTTTTCTTCACTGCATCAAGGTCTTTTCCGGCAAAAGCAACACCTGCAGCCAGCAACGAAAGGATCATAACCAATACTGTCATTCTGCTTAACTTCATCTGCCTACCTCCTTGGAACTTAAGGGTGAGGGACGACCTCCGGAAAGGCCGCCAAAACTTTTTGTTGAATCACTGGGTATTAAATAATAAGGGGTAGACCCAAGCCTGTCAAATTATTGAGCATTTTGATTGATAGATTTATCAATAATGATGTCTCTCAGACGGATAAAACCGTCTTACAAAAGACGCATTCTATTTCAAAATGGCTGTCAATCATAGCGCTACAGGACATTGGGGCGCCTACATTGCAGACAGCATTGGCGGGTATTTTTATGGATTGATTTCCGTCGATTGCCATTGCGAGGGAATTCTGCCAGAATTAAAGCGTTCCCTCGCACAAATCAAGGACGCCTCCCATGTGCCTGATCCTGATCGCACACCAGATGACCGAGCAGATACCGCTATTGGTCATCGCCAACCGAGATGAGTTCTATAATCGGCCGACGGCAGCGGCAGAGCGCTGGGACGACCGTCCGGAACTGGTCGCCGGTCGTGACCTGGTTTCGGGTGGCACCTGGTTCGGTGCCTGCGGGTCGCGCTGGGCAAGTGTCACGAATATCCGCGAGGGCATCCGGGATAAAGAGCACCACAGCAGCAAATCAAGAGGCTGGCTGGTCCGTGACTACCTGATGAACGGCATGGCGCCTGTCGACTTCCTCGCAAGCATCAAACCGGAAGAGGGTGAATTCGCCGGATACAACCTTCTGCTCGGTGATGGCGAAGAGCTCTGGTCCTCTTCAAATCGTGAAGGGCAGACAAAGGCTCTGGCTCCCGGCGTTTATGGCCTGAGTAATCACCTACTCGATACCCCCTGGCCTAAAGTGCTGCGGGGGAAAGAAGGCTTTAAAAGACTGCTGGAGAAAACCGACTTCAGCCATGAAGAAGCCTTCGCGCTCCTTGCCGACACAACTCGGGCCACAGACGCGGAATTGCCTGAGACCGGAATACCCCTTGAATGGGAACGCGCCCTTTCGGCAATCTTCATCACCATGCCGGAATACGGCACACGCTGCTCGACTCTTTTGCAGGTCGATGCAGATGGTAGACGGTTTTTCACAGAACGTCGCTTCACCGGAGGACCGCAGCGATGGGAAGAAAGTCGGTTTTCCTGGTCGGCAGACGGAAGTTTGCTTGACAGATGACCTTTCTCGAATGAAAATAGGCGCTTATCATACCGCAACAAAACCGGGGAAGGTGCTTTTGAAACTGAAGGATCTGGGTGAATTCGAACTGATTGACCGCATCCGCAAACAGACCATTAATGGCACGGGGGTCCATCGCGGGATCGGTGACGATGCCGCTGTCTTGAGCCTGCCCGCCGGACACCACCTGCTCACTTCAACAGACCTGCTCATCGAAGATGTTCACTTCCGCCGCGACTGGACCGACTGTGAAGCGCTTGGTCACAAAGCCGTCGCTGTCAATCTGAGTGACATCGCCGCCATGGGCGGCACGCCACGATTTCTATACCTGGGGCTTGCCTGTCCCGGCGACGCAGAACTGGACGACATTAATGCGTTTCTCAAGGGCGCTCTCGATGAAGCTGTGCGGCACGACGTCACTCTCGTTGGCGGAGACACCTGCCGCAGTCCCGGCCCATGGCTGATCTCAGTCACCATCGAGGGTAGCGCTCCCGCCGGCCAGGCCATCGGCCGCAAAGGCGCACAACCCGGCGACTTGATTATGGTCTCCGGTACGCTGGGCGATAGCGCCTTGGCCCTGCACTTGCTGCGCGAGGACAAGTCGCCAGAGGACGCTCTGCTGAGCCGACACCATCGGCCAACGGCACAGGTTGATCTCGGCCGGCAGCTCAGCGAACGCTGCCTGGCCAGGGCCATGATTGATATTTCTGACGGTCTGGCCGGTGATTTGGAGCATATCCTGCAAGAATCCCATGTAGATGGCACGATTGAAGAGGACAAACTCCCCCTTTCGGAGGACTTTCGTCGTTATTACGACAAGGATTCCGGCTTGCTGGGATTGGCCCTCTTCGGCGGCGAAGATTACGAGCTTCTCTTTACTGTGCCCCCCGAGAAGGCAGAAGACGTCAAATCTCTCGGCATTGAGCTGAACCTGCCAATCTCAGTCATCGGAGTTCTTAACGAAGGTATCGGAACACTTTCGCTGCGGGACGGGATGGGCGAGGTTCGGCCCATCCTTGTCAGGGGGTATGACCATTTTTGTCGGTCGTAAATGGTCGAAAGACTTGAAAAAAGCTATTAAAACATGATTCTCCAGGCCCCGGCGGCCAGTTTTGCAACAGATTTTTTATTCAAGCTCAACTAAGTTCAAGGATAATCTGAGACAGCATGGCGGCATCACCCACCCGCATATGGACCGGTGAAGATCTTTCTGACACCGAATTCACGGTAATCGCTGAGCTTCTGCGTGAACAGCGTCAGTTCGACCTCGGTCAATACAAGGATCGTTGCGTCCGGCGCCGGATTGCCAAACGACTCCGCGTCTGTCAGGTCGCCGATTTTCCATCGTACCTGGAAAAGCTGGATACGGATCGGGACGAACTGGACGCTCTGCTGGCAACCATTTCCATCCATGTCTCCCAGTTTTTCCGCAACCCGGACACCTTCCGGATCCTCGAGCAGAATATTCTTCCGGACCTGTATCGTCGAGCCAGGGAAGATGGCCGCACAGAGCTGACTCTCTGGAGCGCCGGCTGCGCTTCCGGTGAGGAACCCTACTCTCTGGCCCTACTGGTTGACGAGCTGGACGCGACCGACCTTAACATCCGCATCCTGGCGACCGACATCAGCGAACCCGTACTGAAAACAGCACAACTCGGCTGCTTTGATGAGGCTCGCATAAAAGAAGCACCGCCAGAGGTCCGAGAAAAATACTTTCATAAAGAGAATGGACATTATACTCTCATTGATCGCATACGCGACAAAGTTGAGTTTTTGCGCCACAACATCATGACAGCAAGTGAATACCCTGCGGCGGACCTGATCCTCTGCCGCAATGTCCTGATCTATTTTACTCGACCGGAGCAGGAACGAATCCTGACCCGCTTTGCCGCGGCCCTGCCAAGATATGGGGCGCTGGTCCTTGGTCGGTCTGAAGCCATGACCGGCAATATACGTTGCTACTATCAATCGGAGTTTCCTGTGGAACGGGTCTACCGCCGTACGGCTGAACCCGTTGAAACACCTGTCATTGCGGAGATCGGACTGTAAGAGTCACGGGTCTCCATTGATTTCTGCCTTTAAGGAGTGGAACATGCGCATCGAAATCAGTTACAAATTCATTATCGGCTTCCTTGTCGTTGTGGTTTCAGGGGTTATTGTCAATCTGGCGATAC
>CAZXBD010000143.1:0-1914 GCA_964638305.1 uncultured Geobacteraceae bacterium
ATATCGAGATGGTAAGAAGGAAATTGACTCCCGAGTTTCTTCTGGCAAAAATCCAGGCCCAGGAGTCTCTGGCAAATGCTCAAAGGGCAGAAATAAGGGCTATTGTCGACTACAACATTGCGCTGGTACGACTTGCGCAGGCTGCGGGTAAGGTACTGGATCTGAGTTCTGTAAGATCGGCAATACCAATGATTACGAGCAGCGACAGGACGAAATTACACAATTCTGTTAATGAGAGTCAAACTGTTGACCTCATGCCGAAGGAATCAGCTAAATCGTTGCACATACATGAAATAACAGAAGAAACCGAGAAATTGACAGAAGAGGAAAAAGCACCAGAAGCAACCTTTCACGGTTCTAAATACACAGTGAAGCTCCCCGCCTACAGGGCGGAGCTTCTGCAAAAATATTATCCTGAAGCATATAGAAATACGGAATAGTTTTAAATAAGTGAGGATTCCAGGTGTAATGACTAAAAAACGAGCCCCTCACATATCCGAAGACAGAGAAGAAAGATTCAAATTGCATGACATCTCGAGTTTCTCGGAATCGACTCCCGGAATCAGGTCGTACCGACCTTTCGGGATTGGCGATCGAGATGCCATTCCTGCTACAGCATGACCCAGGTCATCGAAAACCTGCAGCATATTCGTAATTTTACCGGCCACCCCGCCCGGTTCTGGCCGGCATTTCTCGAAATTGCAACCCGTCTGGCCAGGGCCAGAACAGGCGTGCTGCTTGTCCAGGGAAAGGACAGCGGGACCTGGAAAAAACTGAGCATATGGCCGGCTGAAGACAGTCAGCTCTCACAGTCTCCGGAGATGATATCTATAATCGATCAGGTAGCTGAAGCCTCTGCGACCAGCAAGTATGCATGGGACAGTAAAAGAACGAACGGAAGCAAGGGCGCTGATCTGGTGGTCCTGGGACTTCGTCTCGAACTGGATGAGACCGACCGGCGCCATATCGCTGTTTTCCTTCTTGATGGAATATATGCAGAGACCGTGGAACAAACTGCAGCGCTTCTGAAGCTGGCGGCGGATACCCCGGCGATTTACCAGCGCGGGCGTGCAGCCCGGCAGGCCATGAGCGATGTGGTCCAATTTTCCGAGGCCCTGGACCTCATGGTTCTGCTCAATGCAGAGAAACGATACATGGCAGCTGCCATGACTTTTGTAAATGAGGTGGCCTCCCGTTACCGGTGTTCAGGAGCAAGCCTTGGATGGCTCGATGGTGGATATGTCCGTATGCAGGCAATCAGCCACATGGAGCGCTTTGAAAAAAAGATGGACATTGTCCAGACACTTGAAGCTGCTATGGAGGAGGCCTTTGATCAGAACGAGGAAATCCTTTGGCCGCCTTCCGGGGAAAGTACTGCCGTGGTCCGTGACCATGAGGCCTTTTCGAGGGACCAGGGAGCTCAATTCATTGTTTCTGTGCCGATCAGACTGGATGACGTGCCGACGGGGGTTTTAACCTGTGAGCGGGCCGAAGAGCCCTTTTCAGAGGCAGAGGTCAGGGGATTGAGGGTTTTGTGCGATCAGGCGGCACGTCGGCTCGGCGATCTGAAAAAAAACGACCGATGGTTCGGGGCCCGGATGGCAGTAACGGTTCGTGAGGGGGCATCACGATTAGTTGGGATTGAGCATACCGTTGCCAAGTGCATCGGCCTGCTTGTCTGTGGTACCCTTGCGTTCCTTCTCTTTGGCAAATTGTCATACCGGGTTGAGGCGCCTTTTATCCTCAGAAGTGATGATGTCAGATACCTTCCCTCCCCATTTGAGGGGTACATCGATGAAGTACGTGTAAAAGTTGGAGAGAAGGTAGAGAAAGGCGACCTCCTTCTTACCCTCGACACGGGGGACCTTCTTTTGGAAGAGTCGGCAGCGATTGCCAATCAGATCCGTTATTCGC
>CAZXBD010000144.1:0-4074 GCA_964638305.1 uncultured Geobacteraceae bacterium
GAATCGGATCAAGGGGCTCTGCGGGGTTGGCTCGATGGCCCCATGGCTGTAGACGTTACCAGGGCTAACCGTCTCAAGAATCACGGTTACAGGATTTTCACACAAACCATTCCGCAAGAGATCACACCAAAGCACAGATTACTGATGGCAGAACCAATCTGACCCCAGGCTTTTCTCCACCAGTAGCACGCGGCACTGAGACTAGAACTGCCACCCATCATCACCAACATCAAGCCACAGGTAATCGGCAAATTCATCGGTCATGCTATTCCGGTCACCTCGTCCGGCAACTTCCGGCAGGACCACACGATAACTGATGTCCGCCTGCTCAACCAACTGCCTCGGAATACCGAACTTCCAGGCGTGGGCGCTTCCAGCCATCACCACTACCCGGTAGTCCTGGTTCTCCTTGAGAAAATCAATCAGGTTGCGTGCCATCACGGTGTCCCAGAGCAGTTGTGCCTCACAGAAAAACAAGTACTGCTGTCCATGGCCACCGTAACCGCCCATTGCCTGTCGGATATAACGCGCATAGGTGGAATCGACTTCGCACTGAACGTTGCCAAGCAGCTGGCGTTCCTTGATCGACAAAGACTTGAATCCATTTTTCGCTACTTTACCGGACAGGTTGTCAGGAATATTGAGACCCAGCATCTTGACTTCCTGGTTACGCGCATACATGAATATTTCGCTGTAAGCCGACCATGCCATGCTCCAATTTTTCTTGTAAACCTCCATGAACTTCAAAAAAGGCATTTCATTGGCAGACCAGGCATCGAGAGCATCCTGGCTGTCACGGCGAAACATTTCCAGGCCGATAGCCAGGGGCCGTTCATCGTCATCAAGAGCTTTGACAATACTTAATTGGGCTTGGTGATGACCGGTGTGGACATGTAGCTCGCCAATGAAAATGACCTGGACCTTGCGCAGGTCATCAAGGAAGCTTTCTAGAGACACTTCCGTCTTTTCCCCGACATCCACGATATGCGGGTGAGCAAGAATCCCGACAGGTGCCAGCAAAAGCAAAGGGACAATTACGATCAGCGACAAAAACCTCATTGTGCGACATCCATATTGAAGAAAAATTTTAATGGCGAATCGTTTGGCTCCCAGGTTTCCTTGACCAGGTTCCGTCCATTACGAAAAAGGAGGTAACTGTATCGGCCGTAATGCGAAATGCGACGCGCCACATCTTTAGCAGCGGGCACCGAACCCGGTAGAAAATAAGCCACAACCCGACCACCATGCTCGCTCTCGTTAACCGTAAAGAGGACATCCCAATCCTCTTCATTGAGCCCGTGGGATAATGACAAACCATGCCCGATCAGGCCGATCTCCTCAGGCAGAACGGGCTGTAATGAACCACTTCGCGGCCAACCGAGGAACAGGAGGTCTCTATCGTTTGGCATTCCCTCAAGAAATTCTGCTTCACTGACGACTTCCGCCCGATGCCATTGCAATCCGCGCAGCAGGTCGCGGGAAGCTTCCTGCAGGGGTTCCGATCCTTTGGCAACGACAACCAACGGCGAATTCGATGCGCGCAGGTCGTTGATGGTGGCGGGGATTTCTTCTGCGTATAGCTTGCGAAAAAGTCGGCTGTCCGGGTCCACCGTAATGCTGCGGGGCGGTTCGGCAACAGTAAAAAGGAAACAGTCCTGGTTTTCGTAAAGACCGATGACCTGCTCGTAACTGCGCGTCTCTGTGAGCACCCGCAAGGGCACGGCAAGATCATAAAGCGGACTCCCCTGACGAATAGTGCCGGAGACCTGCCATCCCTCTGCCACCTTGATGATATCAAGATCAGAGAGTGTCAACTGAGGAGCACCGGGCCGTGAGACCCATTGCCGAAAGAAATTTTCCAGTCCGACATCCGCAACAGCTTCAAAATGTCGCCTCAGATCGTTCCAGCCGTACCTCTGGCCACGACCCTCCAGGGCCACATTCTGCAATCCTTCCCAGAAGGCCTCGTCGCCAATTAGATCACGCAGCATATGGAAGACCATGGCGCTCTTGCCATAGCCAATGGCCTGATCACGCCTGGTCTTGCGACCACGAAAAAAACTCAAAGGCTGATCGTTTTCTGCATCAACCAGCGAGGCATAGTCTCTCAAGAGTTTTCGTCGATATTCGAGGGCCTCCTGTGGGGCGTTCAACTCTTTCAGGTAATAATCAGCAACATAGGTGGCCAGGCCTTCGCCCCAGTTCCCCGACCCATAATCGATTTCCACGGCATTACCCCACCAGGAGTGAGCTATTTCATGGGGCAGGCTGGTGGTTCGAATAAAGGGAAGCCTGATCACCGTGCTGCCTAGCAAAGTCCATCCAGGCAAACCGTACCCGGTCGGGTAAAAGTTTTCAACGACGGCAAACTTCTCGTAAGGATAAGGACCGAACAACGTCTGATAGAGGCCCAGGTACTCACGGATAGATTCCAGGTATTCTGTCGCCAGATGAGAATTCTCAGGCCTCACAAAAACCAGCAACTGGATATTCTCCAGATCATCCCGGTGGAGTTCATATGGTCCCACAGCCAAGGCCAAGGTTTCCTGAGGGAAAGGAGTTTGCCATGTCACCGACGTTTCTGTCGCTGTCTTGCTATATCCTACCAAGCGACCAGTTGTAACGCCGGTCATTTCCTGCGGGCCTGTGACCTTAACCTGAAAGAGATTATTTGCCCCGTTTGCTCGAGGGTGCCAACCTGACGCCTCAGACAAATAAACACCCTGCGACATGATCGTTGCGCTGACACCGTACGAGGGGTCTTCAATCCCGACAGTATCCAGCGGGACAGGATCATCATAACGGATCGAGTACCGGATCTCTCGTTCTGCAGAGAGATCAGAAAATTTTATCAGGAGACGACCCCGCGAAAATTCATAAGGCAGCGCAACTCCATTTGCGGTAACTGATTCGATTTCAGCATGAGCTGCGAGGCGTAATTCATCCGGCCAGTTTATGCCCCCTTTCGCAAGGGACATCGTTACCGTCGCATAAAGTTTATGTTCTGCAGGATCAAGGCGGACAGCAATGTCATGATTGATTATCGACGGAGCCTTCGCGCTGGCGGGGAGAGCTGCTGCAAGGCAGATTATGAGGAAGAGAATAACCCGGCACATGCTTATGATTATAACATCTAAGCGATTCTCTGTGTTTTGAGCTCCTGTCAATAACAACGATTATGGTAATAGGGCGCTGATAAAAAAAGAACACCTCATTTTTATTCGGAGGCGTCGCTAAAGAAAAATTGATATAATGCGGTATCCAGGTTTAAAGATCTGGAACTTAAACAGTTCCCCCTATCTTGTTCCAGCTTATTTATGGAGGTCGCTTTGAAGGTAGTACAAATTCTTCTCGTCATGTTTTTTTTCGCAACACCGCTATACGCGGAACAGGCTCTCATCCTTACGGAGATCGAAAAAATCCAGGGAAAAATCTGGTATCTGCAAAAAGATCTAGCCGCGCAAAAGACCTCATTCAGTCAGCAGCAGAAACAACTTGAAGAGCTTTCTACAAGAAGCGGAAAAGGACAGATCACTCTAAGCGAACGTCTCGCTGTCCTTACTGAAAGCGTAGCGGACCAACAGGAAAGCACGCAACAGATTGAGACTCGCCTGGACAATCTGGACGAAACACTGGCCACCCTGAGCAACGAAATCATCACGCAAAAAGATACCAGGCAAGAGTCCGCTAGTGAAATAGGGGCACTCGAAAAAACATTACAGGCGCTTCAGGAGGAGTATTCCTCAAAGCAGGCAAGGACTGAAAAAACCCTCGCTGAAACAGTGGCACAGCTTGATGAAACCCGCTCTCAGTTGCAAGCCATGAAGCAGGAGGTCGGCAGCAGCAAACAGATTTGGCTATGGGTAGCTATTGCAGCACTGGTTCTGGCCGTTATATTGACGATCAGCCTCTCCTTTCGTAAAAAAAGTGTCACAGGAGCGATCACTGATTTGAAACAACCTCCAAAGCATGAAATGTAAAAGGCGACAAACTTGCGTCTGTCGCCTCAGGTTGCTGACAAAGTTCAGCCAGGCTTCACAATAGAGAGGGCAATAGATGGTTAATCTGTTGCCC
>CAZXBD010000145.1:0-12693 GCA_964638305.1 uncultured Geobacteraceae bacterium
TGCTGAAGCAAAGAAGGCGCTTAAGAAGATCAAGCGTTGATGAGCCAAGAGTACCTTTTTGATTAAGCAATATGATCTGTACAGTGATCCTGGAAAGTGAGTGGGTAACGTAAACCCGATGAACAAAACAATCTCACCAGATAGTTCTTCAGAGTTCGAACCAATGAACGATCTTGCTTTTATTGTAGGTTTTCACGATGAGGTAAGAAGAAACTTTCAGATGGAAATTTCCCGGATAAATGGGGAACTGGGGGAGAGTGCTTCATTATCTGAACAACAAATAGCAGACCTGGAAGCCAGGAAAGACCTCTACATCAACACATTCGAGCCGTACCTGAGAATCAACACATTCCTTATGATGGTCAGCCATCTTGAAGAGTGGCTTTTCCATACCTGGAAACGACTTGCCCCAACGACTGAGCTTCTCGAAGCAAAGGGCAGCATTGGAAGGTTCAAGCCCGTCCTGAAAGAAATTGGCGTGGATCTTTCACGCTCGAAACCGTGGATGTTTGTAAAAGGCTGCCAGGACATCAGGAGTTGCCTGCTTCATGCCAATGGCACGGTAAGTCTGAACCGGAACCCGGAGAAGATTCACAATTTTGTTGCGCAGCACACTGACAAAATGGAAATAGAGGCTGATCGGTTGGTGCTGACGGGAGAGTTTCTCAAGTACTTTCAAGAGGCTGTTGAGCAGTTGATAGAGGCCGGCAACTCAGTGCAGGACTAGTATGGGGTATTGGTCATCCAGACATACTTCTGCATGGCGAAGTGATCAGTTACTATTCGTCGCTACGTACAAGAGAGAAGAAGAATGAGAGAACGCCCATCCTTTGAAGAGGTGTATATGCAGTTCGCCGAAACCATCTCCCGGCGCTCCACGTGTACGCGGTTGAGTGTTGGCACGGTAATCACCACCACGGATTACAGGAAAGTACTCGCAGTTGGATACAACGGCAATGCGTCTGGCCTGGACAACACCTGTGACAGGGAAGAGCCTGGGAATTGCGGCTGCCTCCACTCTGAAGAGAATGCCGTGATCAACTGTGATGCCCCACGAGAGACCAAAAAGTTTGTTTTTGTCACACACCTACCCTGTGTTGCTTGTGCCAAGCGGTTGATTAACATGGGTAATGTGGAGAAGGTGGTTTACAGGAATAGTTATAGAAAGACGGAAGCAATTAGTGTGCTTGAGTTTGTGGGGATAAAAGTGCATCAGTTTGGTGCGGTGGAGGGTTGAGCTTCCCTGCACAGAGATTGCACTTAATTCCGGGCACATAGGTTACACAATTGCGGTGTTTTCCTTACCGCCGAGTCAGGCTGGATCACCTTCTTTCCAGAGTAACGCTATTGCCCATGTCATTGGAACAAACGGTCACCTATGTGACCGGAATACACCCTTTAGAGTTTTTCATGACACCTTTCCAATTCATAGCAGCGCTAGCGGTGACCGGAACTGAAACCGATGAACGTGGCGGCGCGTGGGTTAATACTATGGGGAAATTCATGGATGTCCACATGCGTGTTATTGGGACTTGTTGGTTTAACCCCAGATCAGTTCCAACGCATTTCCAGATGTATTACATATCTACCTTCAGTCCATTTGGAATGGGCCCGGACTGCACCCAATCGTTGAGGGTTCAACTTTCCCGAGCGTGCCAGATCGGAAAAGAAGATTTTGATTGACCTTGAGCCTGCATATCCCACGGCCTGCACCTCTGGGGGCAACCCTGCCAGTTCAACTCGGGGTCTCGTCTGAACTGATTTCAGTGCCTTGCCCACTTCGCGCACCCAGCGATCATATCCAAAAATAAGCCGACTACGAGTAACATCCCAGACTTCATTGCTCGAAACAGCGGCAGTTTGCTCCACATAAATCTCGGCGAACTGATCCCGAAGCCATGACTCAATCGGCTGTTGATTAGCCAAATTAAGTGTCGCTCCGAGTATGATATCTCTATGCGTTTCCTGTGTTGGGTTGCCATACACGTGAGCACGGTTGCCCATTGCGGCCAGAAGTGGAATTAGAGAACGATTGGGGCCCGCTAATTGTTCCAACTCTCTCTGTGAACTCCCGGGATTATTGTTAATGCCGTCAAAGAACTTCATAAGCTCTTGAGTTCCCTTTTCCATGTTGCCAGCAACGGAGGCGAAAAAGTCTGCTTCACTTGGCACTTCAGGAAGGATTTCGGGATTGAAAGGATCTGCTTGCAGCAAAGACAAGAAACCGCTCGAATTTACTCCCATCGGGAACCCCACTTGAACATATAATCCATCACTGTCCATGCTAAACCCCAGGTCTACAACGCCGCCATGTGCACCCAAAAGGTTGGCCCAGGGGCTCAACTTGTCGCCGGATAACTGCTCCAAAAGCGCGAATGATCCATCAACGTTAGCGAGCATGACAGTAGTTGAGTTTTGCACTCGTCGCTCCAGAAGCAGTCTGCGCATATGCTCAGTGACGGAATCCGAATTATGTTGACCAAAATTGCGGGCAGCATCTTCTGCCAAGTTGCTATTCAGGCTCGCAAACAGGTTTGTTCCGTTCACGAAAATACTGAACCTGAATTCCTTCGAGGCAAAAACATATTCATGGCCTGCCGAAGACGTTGACTTTTTTGAGCCAGACAACTGGTTCCCTCCACTGACTTCGTCAACAAGATCATCAAGATGTCTCTGAAATTTACCAGGGTCGCTCGCCAATGAGGCTTGAATCAGGAACGATGGCACCCCCTGAGACCCTTTAGGGAAACCAAGCGAGACAAGTATCTCATCTTCAAGGGAATCGAAAAGGTCGTCGAACGTCGGTGCCCTTCCAATTCCAGGTAGGTTGCGATTTTGCGAAATCGTATTGATCCATTCAGACGACAACTCAGCCCAGGCATTATTAAAGAGCGTCTCGAACGGAGAGCGATTTACACTCCTGATAAACTCAGTCGGACTTTCGATCCATAGCGCTGCGACTGTTTTGGGCGGAAGCGTGTCAAGGAACAAGGAGGGTGAGGGTAACACCTCGAAGACCGGCAGGACGCTCTTGTTCCCGGCTGCATCGGATGCCTCAATCCGAATCTCTCTGGTATCGATTGTCACGTCGACCTCGTAAGTCCAGGCATCATCGGAAACTAGCGCGGCTTTTCCATTGACAGATACTGTAACGTCGGCGTCATCAATGACCATACCCACAAGTTCAATTGGACCAATTGGAAGAGGAATATCCAGGCTTGGCCCGCTATACGTCAGGATTGGGGGAGTTGTGTCGGGTGTAGGTTTGACCTCCTCGGGCAGAGGAAGCTCTGGTTCCGGTTCAACCACCTCAATGGTATTTTCGACATCTATAAATTGGTCCCAAACCACCCAGGAAATTACAATGATCATTAACGTCAAAATCACCCATAACAGATGGCCAGTTGGTGTGCGATTTTTAGGCTCAGGTGGTTCAGTTGTAAGGAGTTCAGGCGCGGGAGGCTCAGGTGCAAGAGGTTCAGGGACTACTGCTGAAATGCTGTCAACTAATCTCTCCATTTGAGGAGTAAAATTTGCGGAGGCTCTAACTTCAACCGCCTGACGGTAAAACAACGGCTTCACCTGATCAGGAAGGATTTCCTTGTCGGGGATCATTGCATTGCCGACAAGAACAGGAATAACTGGAATGTCACGTTTCAGTGCAGTTGAGACTTCAAAACTGACTAAATCACCCTCATCTTTTAAACGAGATTTTCCAGATGCGTCTAGCTGTAACCAGTCATCACCAATGATCACGAGCATGACATCACACCCTGCCACCATTTGGTCGATTTGAACGCGCCAATCTAACCCGGGCTTCATCGAATCTAAATCAAAATATACATTTTCTTTACCAAAACGATTACGCAAAGCATCATTGATGCTCCTAGCGGCATACCCTTCATCTTCTCGCCGATGTGATATAAAAATCTTTGCCATGTCAGACTATCTCCAGGAAACCCGGCTTGCACCCGGTTCTATCCACATGATCCAAACAGCAGGAGTAACTCCCTCTGAAAATCGCTAAGAATGCTACTTTCTAAGTATAGGACAAATAAATTACCCTAAAGGATCAATTTCCTAGGCTGCGAAAACATGCTATTCAAAGCGGAATAAAATTTTTTTAAAACCGTCGAACTCGAATTTAACAAGTTAAGCTCAGTGGGCGACGTTTTAACGTTGTGGCACATGTACCAAACTGATTTACACGTAACAATATTGAAGGCACGCCTATTCCCAATCCTACAAGAATCACCTCCTTTCCATTCCCGCTGCACTCTACCACTCCTTAAGATTGCTTCATTCCATAATCAGGATACCAACAGGTGTCAATCGAACCTGCACTAGAGTGGCCCCAGAGGGGTGGCGATCAGCTGGGTTTTTCAGATTTAAAATACTGTTTCTTTAGGAAGCTTGGAGTTAATGTGGTTTTGAATCGCATAAACTGCCAATGAGAGTCTGAATCGCATCAGGGCTTCTATCCAGAACCTGATATATTCGCAATAGCCCTTCAGTTGGCGATCGATTAGGGGAGGCCGATGCCATACGCCGCCAAGACAAGTGCAGTGTCTGTTCAAGGAAGGACCAATTCGTGCTTTCGTCTGTTACAAGATGGAAGCGACTCGTAGGAACTGTATCAATGAGTTGGCCAATCTCGAAAATGCATCCACTGCTTTTCTGCGAAAAGCCACGCAGGTCCATGAGGACTACATCATTCGAGGACGCGAGCCGTTTTAATGCTGGTTTCCAGTTGTTCTCATGGCAAAAAAGCTCGTTTACTCGAAACCGACCGTCGGGATCAGGCGCCTTATCAATCTCAGAAAGGCGTTGGCTGAGTTCATGCTCATCCTTGATAAAAGCCCGGCTGAGACGACCACTCGCGTAATCGAGAAGCTCATGTGGCTCCAACGCAGACTGTGTAACATCAGGTGCAGCAATGAGTTGGATACTACCGACGTAGCGCCAAAGGTGTCCAAGGTCCTGGAGAAGGTGCTGTGTACGTTTTTTGAAGCCAAACACTCGGAGTAACAAAAGTGTTGTAGGCTGGTGACCAATCGCGGCTGCTCGCGTTCCGCGCAATGCGGCGATTAAGGTAACACGTGCGACCATAAACGGTATCAGCCCTAAAACGATTCCCCAAAAGCCTATCGTGTAAGTCAGTGACACGCAGAACCAGAGCGAGTATATAACCCACCACACATCATTCAGCAGCATCTGATCGCTTATATGCTTGGTACGGTAGGCCCAAGCAACCCAGCGTATGAGCCAGCGGGCGACAATTACCGACACCACCATGCCAGCAACAAATAGCAACAGGATGAACCAGTTGGCCGAAACCCCTATCACCAATATAAGGTTCAGGGTGCAATACAACCCGAATAGCAGCACTATCAGCAGCGCAGTCACGAAAGGTCCAATATTGCGTATCTGTCTATGTGAAACTGCGAACTGCATCAAGGTCGGTGGAACCATAATGAAGGCCCAGAAATAGAAAATTCCAGTCGCCAAGCCATCGCCGATCGCAACGCCAATCAGAAGAGCCAATGCTAAGAACAGTATCGGTCCAACGAACTTCAGGCCGCGTCGCGCCACGGCAACGTGGACAACAATTGGGATCGTGGGCCACAAGAAGATGAAACTAACTGCTGTGATCCTAAGAGTTGAGTAAGAGATGTCATTGGCAGGCAGAAGGATTAATGCTGCAACCAAAGCGTAAGAGATGCCCGCCAGCACGTATGCGCGAGCCAAGGAACGGGATTGCCTATGCAGGCTTGCTAGCAACTCGGCGGAAGAGTCCGCAATCCCGCTATCGGATGTACTCACAGTCTCGGTTTTTAGTGGTGGCGGGGGAGAGGTTGTCGTCGTCTGATGCTCGTGGGAAGTCCTCTCGCCTTGCCTCATTGTGCGGGCGACCGCCGCTGAGTATCGACGCGACACGAGGTAAGACAGTGGTATTGCCGCCACAGTGGCAGCTATCAGAATTCCGGCTAGCAATCCTGGTAAATGCTCTATTACGTCTTCTCCCATAACACCGCTCAGGACAATAACTTACTCATTAGCAAGCATTCTACTGAACTGGCACCCAAAATATTTGGTCCGTATTGATAGACTAGTGTTCTAATTGCATACCATGAGAGGTTTCCAAGGAGGGACTGAAGTTTTCACAATGTGAATGTACTGCTCACCTTTTCCCACGTCCACCATAGCTTTTTTCCCTAAGATGGTCGCTGAATCCATAAAAGATTCTGACCAAAGTATCTCACCTCGAGTTACTGGGATTATCTCTCGGAGCCAGCTATACATTTTCGCCGGTTCATTTTGATTTTTGCAATTCGCAAGATACTCCGGGTCAATATGTACCTGATCACAATACTTATAGTGATCCATTGCAAAATTTTGGAATTTCGCAATTAGCTCTGAAGCACATTCATATAACCGATCAGTAAAAAGCTGTTTGTTGCTTTCAATTTGTGAATCGCCAGTTTCTGGAGATAGTGTCAGGTTATAGAAGAGTTGATATACCGTGTAGTATGGAGCACTAGCGCATGTGATAGGTAAAGCGATTAATACCATTGACCTGCCCGTATTAACTGGTCCAGTTGTTAAGTTAGTCTAAGCGGCCATTTGGCCAGGAACTTTCCTCAATCTCGGGTGTAGTCCACCTTGCCAATATCCGGGTCACTTGAAGCTGATGGAGTAAATTCAAGCCACATTCTGCTGCATAAGACAACGTGCCGGAATTCCCTGTGAGTCGGCATTTAATTAATTCGCAGAGATTGAATTTGCCAACGGATGATTGAAGTTATAGTCTGGTCTAAACCGTCCATACAAGGGTTCTAAATCATGACTGACCGCCGAGGATTTCTAGAAGACGTCGTTTATTGCGGAGAGCGGCAACGGCGATTCACACAACAGTCGCCAATAATGCCGGATGTCTGGATACGATACGGACTTAATGCAGGTGAGCAACAGGAACTTTTACTGGTTCCGAATTGGCACCATTCGACAGCTGACCTGGCGAGTGCGATCAAGAGCCGGTTAAAGAGTGACAAAGAACACCAGGACATGCTCAGTCAATTTCGTAAGGGTAAGGGGAAACCGGCCTCAATCGCATTTAATCAAAATGTTGTTGTTGCCAACCTCTGGTTTGACGAGCTCATACGGGCCGTTCTTCCTTTGAGCAAATGGTGGCTTACTCACATCGCGCAAATTGACCTTGACCCAGATGAGCGGCTCGTGAAGTCCCTGGATGTCCATGAATTCGAAAACAAGATTGGCGATTGCCTTAAGCGCGGTCAGGAAAAAGGCAATATTGGTGATGATTTGGAGTATGAGATCGTCTGGCTGTCTCGTCTCGCCGGCCTGTTGAGCCGGATATCACAGAATGAAACACGAATTGAAATTGAGAATGCCGAGGATGAAGCTGCGTTGTTCCGCGAACTTCTGGACGACCATAATGGCATTTCACGCACTGCCGCTGAGCTGTTGCACTCAATCGAACCGGTTTATGATGACGATCCATATCCACTTTACTCGGTAAATCTGAATCGCAGAACAAATCCCTCGCTGTACCAGTCCGTTCCATGCATCAAAGCTGACGCCACGGCTCGTGTCTTTGAAGTTACGGGCAAGGACATTCGGTGGGCAGTGATAGATTCTGGAATTGACGCTGAGCACATTGCGTTCCGCAAACGTCACGCTGACGGAACACCTTTTGAGCAACCGTTTTCGAAAATCAGTTCATCACGAAGTCGTAGCAAGAAGCCGAAATACGAAAACAATACCCGAGTCGTCGCTACCTACAATTTCGTTAAAATTCGTGATCTGCTCGGTTGCGACCCTGGAGACGTCGAGTCATTAATTGACGATTTCCCAATACTCAAAAATGAAGAATCCCGAAATAGACTCAAAGCCATTCTTGAATTGATGGAATCAACACCGATCAACTGGGAGAGTCTCGAGGAGTTTCTACGTGTGGAGCATATTCCAAAGAACACGAGCGACTCAAAAGCAGGAGGATACGAGCCGGGCGGTGAGCATGGCACACATGTCGCCGGTATCATCGGTGCTGATTGGCGGGCGTCAGATGCGGAAGCTACACCGAGGTGGGGAGACCTTGTTGGTGTATGCCCTGAGATCGAACTTTACGATCTGCGTGTGCTTGATGAAAAGGGGGGAAGCGAATTTGCAATCATGTCGGCTATGCAGTTTGTCCGCTACCTAAACAATCGGAGGGACTTTGTTGCAGTTCACGGTGTCAACTTAAGCTTTTCCATTGATCATGACGTTGCCAACTATGCATGTGGTCGGACGCCTGTTTGCGAAGAGGCCGAGTTGCTTGTTAGAAACGGTGCAATCGTCGTAGCAGCTGCGGGCAACAGTGGTCGTGCACGTTATCTCACACCGGCAGGTGGAGCTGATGATGGTTTCCGTACCGTCAGTATTACAGACCCGGGCAACGCGGCTGCGGTGATTACCGTTGGTTCAACGCACCGCATGGAACCCCACAACTACGGTGTCAGTTACTTTTCCAGCCGCGGTCCCACGGGAGATGGTCGCGCCAAGCCGGACCTGGTCGCTCCCGGCGAAAAGATCTTGTCATCTATTCCAGGTAATTCAGATGGTTGGCTTGACGGCACCAGCATGGCTGCACCGCATGTCAGTGGTGCCGCAGCACTGATTATCGCGCGGTATCCGGAATTTATCGGTCAGCCTGATCGTATCAAGGAGATTCTATGTGCAACAGCAACGGATCTCGGACGTGAACGGTACTACCAGGGTGCCGGGCTGCTGGATATTCTTAGAGCCATGCAATCCATTTAGCCGGGGTGATTCACTATGACATCAGAAAAGACGCTATTCACACTTGAAGCCGTATTCGCTAAAAAAGGTGATTCACTATTGCTTCATTACGGCCCATGGGAACAACCTGATCGTGTCTTGATCGATGGTGGACCACGCGGTGTTTACAAGAGGTATCTCAAGCCTCGACTGGAACAATTGAGGGAAGAGGCGGATCTGGGGTTTGACGAACCCTTGCCGTTTCGTATGGTGATGGTCAGCCATGTTGATGACGATCACATTGCAGGAATAATTGACTTGTTTAATGAACAGATCGAAGCCAAGGAGGCGAGCCAGCCACTGCCTTATAAGATAGAAACACTCTGGCACAACAGTTTCGATGATATCGCCGGAGCGGAAAACGACAGCAAGGAAATACTGACGGGGATGGCGGCACGTGCCGCATCCGCCTCAGGCCCAGGATTGCCAATTCCGGAGAACATGAGCAATGAATGTAGGGCAGTGGTTGCCAGTGTGGGACAGGGAAGGTTGCTTCGCAACGCTTCAAAAAAGCTCAGAGTGAAGGTCAATGCGCCTTTTGAGGGTTTAGTAATGTTCCCTGCACCAAAGGAGGTGTTATTGGGTAACGGTCTTTCGTTGATGGTCATTGGTCCCGATCGAGACCGCGTCAAGGCGTTTCAGAAGAGGTGGAACAAAGACCTTAAGGCGATCTTGAAGAAGGAAAAAGATAGCGCCAGTGCCGCCTCCTTTGCCGACGAATCGCCGTTTAACCTGGCAAGTATCTGCGTTCTGGCTGAAATGAAGGGTCACAGCATGCTATTGACAGGCGATGCCCGAGGTGATTTCGTACTTGAAACCCTGGAAAAGGCTAATCGGTTGAAGAAGACAGAACCCATGCATGTTGACCTGATGAAGGTGCCTCATCACGGCAGTGACCGAAACGTTGAAGATGTCTTTTTCGAGCGTATTACGGCCGATCACTATGTGATCTCCGGTGATGGTGAACATGGTAACCCGGAACCGGAAGCGCTCCGCATGATTGGCCGCGCGCGAGGCACAGCCGAGTATACGATCCATTTCACATTTACCGAGGACGCTCACTTACTGGAAAGGAACGAGAAGCGGAAGAAGGCATTGCAGGCGGTCGATAAGTGGGTGAAAGAGGAAAAACCCAGTAACTGCGTCACAATTTTCCGAGATAAAGAATCGGAGACTCTTTCGGTCATGGTAGATTTATTGGATCCCTATTTTGAAGCGTAGGTCAGATTAAAGAGCGCTCGATTTCTCATCGGCCTTTAAGTAGCGGTCAATCGGTTTCGGTATGTTGGCAGGATTCAGGCGATAGTGGCCGAGCAGATTCCGTTTTGCGCGGATTGTCACAACTGATCATGCATGCGCGTGCCACCGGTCAAACCAACGCGGCTGAAAAAGAGGCTGAGCGAGTTATTGGCAAATACAAATCACAACCAGAGGTGGCGGATCTTGCTCATGTCTTTCGGACATGGCAGGCAGACGACATCGTCAGACAGGGTGATCCGGACAGAGCGGTTCATAGACAAGGATTCAAGAGCTATTTCTTAGCCATCGGTTGCCACAGTCAGCATCCCCCTGCCTTGCACGCCCGCCGGCGAGTGCTTCTGCACATACGGCTGAGTGTGTGTCCACACACTGAAGCTGGCGACTGACTATTATTTCGTCTGCGTCAAGGTCACACCAATTCTACCGATAAAGCGGCAGAAGGCGATCTAAGCCGTCTCTACAAGCGTCCCGTGTCGATTTAGCGAAACGAAGTGCTCCTTGAATGACGGGTATTGCGCGGGTTAAATTACAATTGGCTGAATCCATAAAGCAGCGGGGTTGAATATGAGAATAATCACTGACGATGAGGCGATCCGATTCGTGCGTCAATCTCCCGATACGTTTGTTTGCTATGTTGGGGCGGGCGCCTCGGCAGAAGCGGGCGTCAAGAGTGCCTGGGAAATTTGCGAAGAAATTCGGGAAACGCTGGTGCCAGATAGTCTTGCAGAGCAAGAAAAGCAACTGAGATTACAAGATTTACAGTGGCACGACGACAGCTATCGATATGCCACCTGCGTGAAAAAATATGGCAATCCGGCTGCTCGTGTGGAGTATTTTCGTCGACTGCTTCACGGCGTTCAGCCTTCTTTTTGCCATCATGCAATAGCCATACTGGTTGCCAACGGCGCATTCAAGAGAACAATTGTCACTACGAATTTCGACAAACTGGTAGAGAGCGCCTTTTTTCAGCAGGGCCTAATTGAATGCCAGCCTATCCGAAGCAGACGGGAAATTGAATATTGGACGACAGACAATAGCAGAGCTTACATATTGAAGCTGCATGGTGACTATGACACGTACAACATTGCAAACACGATTGAAGAGATTGTAGCCATCGATAGGCCAATACAGGAGCGGTCCGCGGATATGCTGGAGTCGGCCGGCATGCTCGTTTTGGGTTCTGCCGGCAATGAGAAAAGCGTGCATACGTTTTTTGACGAACTGGCAGGGAGGTCTGGTTCGCCTGGGAGAGTTCTGGACTTTGGACTCCTTTGGAGCGTCTACATGGGCCCACAAAAACCAAGCCGTGTCGATACGGTAGCGGTGGAGAAACAGATCGAGCGTAATATCGGACGAGAAATTAGAAACCTGATGAATCGGATGGAGGCGAAGAATGAACAGTTCGCGTTCTTTCCGGTTTGGGGCTCTGGGGACTTTCTCCTGAAACTTATCGACGCAAGCAACGACAAATCGCTCAGATCACGTGCCCGCCGGTATCTGGATCACGAAATGCGCTTGAGAGATGTATTTGAGGCCGCCGGAATGCAACCAGAAGCAATAACGCGGCACCTTGCAAACCTCGCAGCGCAAAGGCAGCGTATCGATCGACTCGCCAAAGCGGTAACCACGCCAAAAACAATTTGTAAGGGCGAAGGAAAAGCCAACGCTGACCGGTATAGTGTTGTTTCGCTGGTTTACGGTGATATAAGCGCGCGACGCATGCTGGACCATGAGTCTTTCCAAGATCTGCGGCGAGGCATAGTCAGTCCGGAAGATACCTGCATCAGTGCAGGCGGCGGAGTGGCGTATCAGTTATTGAAAAAGGCCGGCCCTAGCTCAATCTTGAGTGAACTGGCAAAACTGCAGCCAATTGAACAGGGATCGGCTGCAGTTACTTCGGGCGGCAACTTACCTGTTGAGTACATATTCCATGGCGCTGCATTGAAAATTGAGCCGGACGCGAGCTACGTTGTAGATACGACGGCTGTAAAGTCCACGGTATTGTCGGTGTTTGAGCAGGCCGAAGCACTTGGGGTCGATGTCATTTGGGTTCCGTTGATGGGCAGTGGTGTTGCGGGATTCTCGCCGAAGCAGTCACTTATGGGCATCCTAGGAGCGATCAAGGATTATAGGTTCAAGCGCAAGATGCTAGTTAACATTACAATCTATAGCGATGATGCGTTACCCAGAACAATTGCAATGCAGGCGTTGAAGGACGCGCTTGGATTGTCTTTCAAGTTTGTTGAAACTCAGGGCTCTTGACCAGTTGACTGAACACAATTAGATATTCAGGAAGTGATGTTTAACTTTTCCGTTTAGCGGGTGTTCAGTGCGATAGTGAGAGTGAACGGGAAGCACCAAGACATCTACATTTGAACCCTGTTCAGCTACGGGTTCGACCCGCTGACAGGCTTTGACTTCGAACACACGTGCCAAGAAAATGCCCGGAATAAAAATGGTGGGCCCAGTAGGACTTGAACCTACGACCGATCGATTATGAGTCGAGCGCTCTAACCAGCTGAGCTATGGGCCCGTTTTAATGCGGGGTGCAATTGTACCTTTCACAGGGTACAACTGAGAAGTGGTTTACGC
>CAZXBD010000146.1:0-17142 GCA_964638305.1 uncultured Geobacteraceae bacterium
ACAAGGGCCTCGGGGATAACAGGGGATATGTAGACAGCTAAAGATTCATGCTTATGACACTTGCCACCAGAAATCCCCGAACAAGACATGCCCAGCGCCGCGCCAAGCTTTCTTTTGCTTCGTTTTCTTTGTCGCCACAAAGAAAATGACGTTGCTGTCGGACAATCCCGACGGTTTTGCTTTTATTCCTAAATTGCAAAGTCCAACAAAAAAACAAACCCCGCATGCAAGCCGAAGCGGGGTTTGTCAACAATCTGAGACGACAGCCTTGCGTCTGTCGCCCGTTAAAAACCTTTGCTGCCAATTCCTTGAAAGAAGTCAACCCTCCGACCGGCTAAAACACTTGCTCTGGTTAAGATCCCTCAATGGGCTCTGTCAATCGCTACACTCAGAAAATCAACAACCTGTTCACCTGCCTTGTTGGCGGCGTTGACACAATCATTGAGACCGATTCCGAAAAACGCATTACCGGTCAGGATCAGTCCGGCGTGCGACTTGAGCCGTTCATCAATCGCTGCAAGTTTCACAGCATGACCAACAACATACTGCGGAATGGCGCGTTGGTGGCGGAAGATCCTGACAAAATCAGGCGCAACATCTATCCCCATGATCTTCTTGAGTTCGGCCATTGTCCGCTCTTTGACCTCGGCATCACTCAGATTCACCGCCTCCGGATTGGTGGCTCCACCCATCATTGAACGAAGCATAACATGACCCTCAGGAGCTCGTTCCGGGAAGATGCTGGAATCCCACAGGGTACCGAGGATTTCACAGCCTTCCTTTTTCGGGATCAGGTAACCAAAGCCATCCAGATCGCGTTCGACCTTGGCCTGCTCGTAACCAAAGCAGATGACGTTCATCGGAGCATAAGGGATGCCGTCAAGAAGTTGGGACAGCTCGCCATCCAGAGACCATGTCAGCTCTTTAAGGACATGGGCCGGCGCCGCAGAAACCACCACCTCTGCATCAAAATCGGAACCGTCCGCAAGACGCAACTCCCAGCCATCCTCAACCTTTTTCAATCCGGTAACGGCGCTTCCGGTCTGAACATTGCCTTTAAGTACTTTGACGGTGGCATCGGTAAGCTCCTGGATACCTCCGACAAACGAGGTCAGCACACCGCCCGGACCGGCAGCACTGGCCACCTGCTTGCCGGCCTTGATCTCGGCCTTTTTCTGCTTTGCCAGCAGGATCATGGCCTTGAGCAGGCCACCGTACTCCTGCTCCAGTTCGTGAATACGCGGAAAGCAGCTCTGCAGACTCATGGTTTCGGGGTTACCCGCAAAAATTCCAGAGACCATCGGTCCGATCAATTTATCGAGGGCCTCGGCACCGAGCCGACGCCGGGCAAAATCAGCCAGGGTTTCATCAACGCCGTCGGTGCGCTTCGGCTTTATGAATTCCTGGGCCAGGCGGATTTTTCCCGGCCAGCTGATCAGCTTCGACTTCAGGAACATCGGCCCGTTCTCCGGCAGCCGGTTAAGAATCCCGCCACTGTAGATGAACCGTTTTCGGGCATTATCGTTGGACCGCTCAAGCCGATCGCGGATACCGATATGGTCACAGAGCTCAAGCGTCATTGGCTTGCTGTCGAGAAAACCGTTCGGCCCCCACTCGCAGAGGTAACCTTCTTCCTTGATACTCCAGATCTTGCCACCGGTACGATCTTCGCGCTCGAAGACTGTCACCTCAACGTCCAGACCAACCTCACCGGCAAGTCGTTCGATGGCATAGGCGGTAGACAGGCCGGAAATACCGGCTCCAATGATTGCAATTTTTTTCATAAATTTTCTCCAAAATGTGGTTTCGGGAACGAGGTCAATGGTTAAGAGAAATCTTCTCCCAGAGCCCTCAACCCGAACTGCTTTTAATGTCCTATCGAGCCAAGATATCCCATATTCGGCTGATCCAGTTGGGAAACGACATTTCTCAACCCGGACTCAAGATCAGGATACAGCAGATTTACCTTAAGTTGTTCCACCATCTTACGGTTATCCATGCGCCGGGTCTCCGTCAGGTAGGAGAGCATCATCGGGTTCATGACCCGCCTCGCCTCCTCCATATCAACCTGCGGCAGTCGCGGCAGATCAAGTAGATCAGAAACGGCATTGAAGTACTGAGTCATGGTGCCCGGCTGCCCATCACTGACATTGATGATATCACCATCGGCCATTTTTACAGCCGCCTTTAGACAGACAGCTGCCAGATCATCGGCATGGATACGGTTGGTCGGTGGGGATTCTTCCACGCGCAGGACCGGATGACCCTGCTGAATCCTTGCCAGAGGCAGGCGACCGGGGCCGTAGATACCGGTCACTCGCAGGATAACCACGGGGACGCTATGCACTTGCCCCCATTCCTGAAGAGTTGCTTCGGCATCAACACGGCGTTGAGCCCTGCTGGTCTGCGGGTTGATCGGCGTTTCCTCCGTGACCCACTCACCACCACAGTCACCGTAAACACCGCTGGTACTCATATAGACGATTTTTTCCGGCAAAGCCCCGGGACCGATCGCCTGACAAAAGTTGCGCATGCGACTGTCAAAAGGGCCACCGCCGGGGGGAGGCGCAAGGTAGAAAACGATCTTTCCCGTGATTGACAAATTTTTCAATGATGCCGAATCGTCAAGATTGGCCATAACCGGTTCGATCCCGAAGGAGCGTAGTCGTTCGGCACTCTCGTCTGATCGGGCCACACCTGAGACCTTGCCGCCGAGCTGTTGTGTTAAGCTGGCGACCCGTATACCGATATCGCCGCAACCGACGATCAAGACATCATTATTTTGCTCTGAAAGATTCATAATTCACGTAGCGCAGGGACGAAAAGGAGCCTCTTCCCGGCAACAAGTCCTTAAAGTGATTTCTGTACGATCTCTCCCACATCTGTAGATAAACCGTCCTGTCCCTGAATTCGCTCCAACTGGGCCCTCATCAAAAGCTGTCTGTCACTATCGTAACGCCGCCAACGACTCAAGGGACCGACCATTCTCGCCGCAACCTGTGGATTGAGTGCATTGAGCTCGATCACGCGATCAGCAAGGTACCTGTAACCGGCGCCGGACAAGTCATGAAACCGGGCGGGGTTGCCCTGGGCGAAAGCACCCACCAGAGCCCGGACCCGGTTCGGGTTGCGCAGGGTAAAGGCAGGATGGTCCATCAACTCCAGGATCACGGCCAAAGTTTCTTGCCGAGGCGAGGTCGCCTGGAGGCTGAACCATTTATCGATGACCAGAGGATCGTTCTCAAACTGATGATAAAACGCAGCCAGGGCTTCTTCCCACTTCGGTAAACGATTATGTACAAGGCCGGTCAGAGCCGCCATGCGGTCTGTCATATTATCAGCATCAACAAACCGATCAAAACAATCCTGGTGAATTGTACAATCATCGAGAAGGGCCAGATAGCTGAGACAAAGGTTTTTCAGACTGCGGCGCCCTATTGCGTGCGGTTTCAGGGAATAGAGGCCGTTATCCTGCATGGCTTCGAGAACAGAAGAAAATTCTTCTCTCAGTCCACAGGCTAAAGCGCTACGCAAACCGTTCCGTGCTTCGTGCAGAGCACCAGGATCAGCAATCCCCATCGCCTCGGCAAGCTCCATCTCGCCGGGCAGAGTCAGAGCCAGAGAGAGCAATGCAGGATCAGCGTTCTGATCATTCAAGGCAGCACGAAAAGCCGTGAGAAAAACCTGTGGTATTTCCGGCGCTGCGCCAGCCCTGACAGCAGTAGCCCTCTCGAGGAGAACATCCGTCGCCAGACGCTGACCTGCCTCCCAGCGGTTGAAAGAGTCACTGTCGTGGGCAAAGAGGAATGCCAGCTCTTGCCGACTGTAGGGGTAGTTGAGTTTTACCGGAGCAGAGAAATCTCGCAATATCGACGGCACCGGAGCCACCGGCACATTTGTGAAAACAAAGGTCTGCTCATTCGCCGCGAACTTTAAAGTCAGAGAAGTTGCCGCCGACCGTTTCTCGTCCGCCAGTTGCAAGGGCATGTCCTTACCATCAGGACTGAGCAGTCCGACCCGCAACGGCATCAGGAAGGGCTCTTTATCGGATTGCCCGGGGGTGTCCTGGCACGACTGACTGACATGCAAGCGGAACTCTCGTGCGGTCTTATCATAGACGCCGCTGGCAGCTATGACCGGTGTTCCGGCCTGACGATACCAAAGCTTGAACTGATTAAGGTCAGCAGCGTTGGCATCGGCCATGGCTGCCAGGAAATCATCGGTGGTCACGGCCTGACCGTCATGTCGTTCAAAATAGAGGTTCATACCTCGGAGAAAACCAGCTTCACCGAGCAGGGTCTGGTACATGCGGATGACTTCGGCACCCTTATTGTAGACCGTGGCGGTGTAAAAATTGTTGATCTCAATGTATGACTCGGGACGCACCGCGTGGGCCATTGGGCCAGCGTCTTCAGGGAACTGGAAATTCCGCAGCAAGCGCACTTCACTGATTCTCTTGACGGCTTCCGAACCCATATCGGCAGAAAATTTCTGGTCGCGAAAAACCGTCAATCCTTCCTTGAGACTGAGCTGGAACCAGTCACGGCAAGTGACCCGGTTACCGGTCCAGTTGTGGAAATATTCATGGCCGATGACACCCTCAATACCCTGAAAGTCAGCATCTGTTGCAGTCTCCGGCTGAGCCAGGACATACTTGGAATTGAACACATTGAGGCCCTTGTTTTCCATCGCACCCATGTTGAAATCATCGACCGCAACAACCTTGTACTCATCGAGATCATACTCAAGACCAAAGACCTCTTCGTCCCAGCGCATGGCATTGGCAAGCGAAGTCATGGCATGATCGCATTTGTAGCGGTTACGCTCTTCTACGAAAATTTGCAGTCGGACATCGCGCCCGGACATGGTGGTGAAACTGTCTTCCAGAGCAGTAAGTCTGCCAGCGACCATGGCAAAGAGGTAACTCGGCTTCGGGAAGGGATCTTCAAAAGTGGCAAAATGTCGGTTGTCCCCCAACATTCCGGAATCAATCAGGTTGCCGTTGGCCAGCAGCACGGGTGTCGTGTCGCGACCACCTACCAGGGTCGTGGTGTAACGGGCCATGACATCCGGCCGGTCCGGATAGAAGGTGATCTTGCGAAACCCCTGGGCTTCGCACTGGGTACAAAAAATTCCGCTAGCCCGGTAAAGCCCCTCAAGAGCGGTATTTGCATCGGGGTTAATCTCGACCAGGGTTTCCAGGACAAACCCTTCGGGCACATTCGGAACCATCAGGCCATCGTTGTCTACGACGTACTCTTGGTCCGAGAGTTGCCGGTCATCAAGCTTGACGTGCAAAAGGTTCAGTTGCCGGCCGTCGAGGTGTAGCTTGCCGAGGTGTCTTGGGAAATCAGGATTGGCTCGTATACGCAACTGAGCCCTTACCCTGGTTCGGGTCGGGTCCAGCGTCACATGGAGATCGACAGTATTGACCAGATAGGCCGGCGGGAGATATTTTTCGAGATAAACCGTCTGCAATTTCTGCTTCATTTAAAACCTGTCCTTACGATTAAAACAACGCGTTTAAGATACCTTAATTCTGTATCCTTGGCAAAGCACATTCCCTTGAAAACACAAGGGCGCTTGATTGTCTTGGAACAATGCTTGCTTGGATGTAATGAACTTGGATATCTTCAGCCATAAAAAGCCTGGGAAGGACAATTTATGCCATACTTGATGCAAAATTCGGTCAAATTGTTCGGAATCCTCCTGTTTGTATTCTTAATAACCGGGTGCGCTAGTGCCCCCAGTCCAGACCCGCAAGCAACAACAGTTACAAACAGGCAATCGATCTCTGATAAAGATCTTGAGGGACCGCCCTCTCACGGCCGGATGGCCCTTGATACTGCCCGCAAAATGCTCGGTGCCCCCTACCGCTATGGAGGCGATGGTCCACACGGATTTGATTGCAGCGGCCTGGTCCAATATTCTTTCAAGAAGGCAGGAGTCAAAGTGCCACGCACCTCTCAGGAGCTATTCCGAAGCAGCCAACGAATCGCCCTGCAGGACATGCGGCCTGGAGACCTCGTTTTCTTCACCATCTCATCAGACAAGGTCGCCCATGTCGGCATTTACGATGAGCACAAACGCTTCATCCACGCCCCTTCCTCCGGTAAGGCCGTCAGCTACGCAAGCCTCGAAAGTCCTTACTGGAATCAGAGGATCATAGCCGTCGGCAGATATTGAGGTGGTGCCTGCCCCCTCCTTAGCCTTCCGTGAAAGGCCAGTTGAGGCAGTGTCACCATATCATCACATTGGCAGTCCTGCTCCATAGGTCCCAATTGTCACTTGACTAGCCGTGAACACCAAGTCAGAATATCTGTCAACTCAACCTCATCAGCCTGCCGGACTATCAATGGTTTACACACCAGCATTCTGGGCCATGGCATTGGCCAACCTCTGCCATACTGCCAGTTTCAGCGCATTCTTTCTGTTGCCTCTCTACATCCTTGACCACGGTGGCAACCAGGGTGATATCGGCATCATCATGGGTGTCTTCGCCCTGGCTTCTGCAGCCTGCCGACCATGGGTTGCCGAAATGATTGACCGGATCGGTCGTAAACTCAGCTACACCCTGGGCAGCATCCTCATGGTTGCCTCGCCATTTCTTTACCTTTTCGTGCAGGACCCGCTCGGCTCTAGCTACCCCTTACTCCTGCTGATACGGGTTGTTCATGGAGTAGGATTAGCCATCTGTTTTACTGCAGTTTTCACTTTCATGGCCGATATCCTGCCGCAGGACCGCCTCAACGAGGGCATCGGCATGTTTGGCATTTCAGGCCTATTAGGAATTGCCATTGGTCCGGTCCTGGCTGAAGCCACCCTTATCCGGTTTGGTTTTCCCGGCCTCTTTGTTGTCGCAGGTGGCCTTGCTGCAATCGCCCTGCTCGCTCATCAGCCTTTACAGGAAAGTTGTTCATCACACGAGCCAATCAATCACGCCACTTTTTTCAGCCTGCTCAAACGTGAAAAATTTATTGTCGTAGGATTGTTGTCGTTGCTTTTCGGATTCGGACTGGCGGGGACAGGAAACTTTGTCGCGCCGCTTGCTGAAGAACGTGGTCTTGGCTTCATTTCGATCTATTTTTTCTGTTATTCAGGTGGCGCTATTGCTGTCCGCTTTTTCGGTGGAAAACTGGCAGATGAGTTCGGTGAACGAACCATCCTGCCGTACAGTGTCCTTCTCTACATAACCGGAATTCTGATCCTTCCGGTAACATACAACCAGTTCCTGCTCTGTATCGCAGGCCTTCTTTCCGGCATCGGGCACGGGCTTCTTTTTCCACTATTGAACACAATGGCAGTGCGTGATGAGCCAGGAGCGATACGTGGCAAGGCCACCGGTATTTTTACAGGTGGCATCGACACAGGAATCTTTGCAGGCTCATTCATCTTGGGCTATATTGGCGACTGGTTCGGTCTCAATGTTCTCTTCGTCTGCGCAGGGTTGAGCATGGCCTTTGCATTGATTATTTTTCGCTTTCGCACTTCACGCTCTGTAACTTGATGGAAGATCATATGAAAGAGTTTAAGGCTTTTTTTACCGGCACAGAATATCGTACACCCGAACGCAAAATCGGTTGGCTGACCCGGTTGTTTCCATCTCTCTCATTTTACATCAGGGAATTCCTGGTAGTCTGGCGAGCTAGCGTTGCGGCCAGAAAAGGCAATTACGACTCTGTCGACTGGTACAACAGCAGTGTCAGCAGCGTCAGGGTGCTGGAGGAGACCGGGTGCCGCTTGGAGGTCTCCGGTATGGAGCACCTCAAGGGCATTGATCGTCCATGTGTATATATCGGCAACCACATGAGCTCCCTTGAAACTTTTGTCTTGCCGTCGCTGATCATGCCCCACGGCCACGATCTCTCCTACGTCATCAAACGCAGTCTGGTCGAATATCCGATCTTCGGTGATGTCGTTAATGCCCGCGACCCGGTGGTCGTCGAACGGGTCAATCCGCGTGAAGACCTGAAAGTCGTCATGGAAGAAGGTGCCCGCCGCCTGGAACAGGGTCGTTCGCTGATCATTTTTCCGCAACACACTCGGTCGATCGATTTTGACCCGAAACAATTTAACAGCATAGGCGTCAAACTGGCCAAGAGGACCGGATCACTCGTTGTGCCGGTTGCACTCCTGACCTGGGCCTGGTCACCAGGCAAGATCGTCAAGGACTTCGGTCCGATCGTCCCTTCGCGAACCGTACACTTCGCATTTGGCAAACCGATGAAAGTGGAGGGAAAAGGACAGGAAGAACAGCAACAGATCGTCGACTTCATCCAGCGCAATCTCGACAAATGGCGGCATGACCACGCTAATTCCTGATTTTTTATTCTGTATTTTAAATTGGCGCGAATTACGGTGACACAATAGTATTGTGTCACCGTAATTCAGTATTGTGTCACCGTAATTCGTACCTTGACCATTCACCTTCTCATCACTATATTGACCCTGCCCTAAAAAAGCTTCCACACTCTCGCGGACCAACCATGAGGAAGAATAATGGCTACCGATTACTATGCCGTCCTCGGCCTTGAAAAAACTGCCGGTGCCGAGCAGATAAAAAAAGCCTATCGCAAACTGGCCCTGAAGTTTCATCCGGACAAAAACCCTGATGACAAGAAGGCGGAAGAGCGCTTCAAAGAAATCACAGAAGCTTACGCTGTACTGTCCGATCCGGAGAAGAAACAGCAATATGACCAGTTTGGAGATGCCGCTTTTCACCAACGTTTCTCCCAGGAAGACATTTTCCGCGGTGCCGATCTGGGTAGTATTTTCCGTGAATTCGGCGTCGGAGGTCGTGGTGGAGATGACATTTTCAGCCAGATTTTTGGCGGTATGGGTGGACAGCAGGGCTACGGAGGGCAGCAACGACCCCGTGTCATGAAGGGTCAGGACTACCTGATGCGGATCACCATCCCGTTTCGCCAGGCGGTGCTCGGTGGTGAGCGTCGCGTCGACCTCGACCGTAACGGCCAGACGGAACAATTGCAGGTACGCATTCCCGCCGGTGTTGAGCCCGGCCAGAAACTACGCATTGCAGGCAAGGGCGGTGCCAGTCAGACCGGTGGCCCGGCCGGAGACCTGATGCTGGAAATCAACATTACCAATGACCCTCGTTTTCGTCGCGAGGACAAAGATCTTTATACGACCGTAACAATACCCTTTACCGGTGCCAGCCTTGGAACCTCGGTAACCGTAGAAACTCTCGAGGACACCAAGCGTATCAAGGTAAAGCCAGGCACACAGAACGGCAGCAAAATAAGGCTCAAGGGGTTTGGTGTCCCGGGGCGTTCAGGCAAGTCTTCCGGTGATCTCTATGCGGTGATTGAGGTCGCAGTGCCTGAGGGGTTGAGTGGTGAGCAGAAGGAATTGCTGGAGAAGCTCAGGGATTTGGAGCTTTGATCTGGAGAGCGAACCGCGAAGTGCGAGACGCGAAAAATCGAAGCTAAAATTATAGAGGGCCAGGTCATCAAAGACTTGGCCTTTTTTTTCTTCTTAGCGCCTCGCGTCTAACGCTCCCGTCTTCAATGACACGACGGGTCGTACATCATCGCCAGACGGCCGCGACTGGCAAGACAGTTAGCGCAAACCTGGCCGGCGTCGTCGTAGCGCTCTGCCGCCAGAATCTGGCCAGCCTGAACAGCGGCGTCATCCGGCAGCTTATCGGGATCGAATTCTTCACCGCAATGTCGACAGGGAATGATCACAATGTTTCCAGATGATGTTTCACCAGCCCGGCAAGAGCCTGCAGAAAATCCTCGTTGTCATTCAGTGACGGGGCACGCTCAAAACGCGGCAGACCGACCTTTTCAGCGTGCATGCGCATTTCGAAATCTATCTCCTGCAATGTCTCGATATGGTCCGAAACGAAGGAGATCGGTACGATCAAGGCACCGGGGACTTTTTCTTCGCCCAGTTGTTCGAGCACATCCAGAGTATCCGGTGCCATCCACTCTACCGGCCCGGTACGACTTTGGAAGCCGAGTCGCCAGGGGCGCTCTGCAAAGCGTTCCATCACGCCCCTGACGGTACAGAGGACATGATCAAGATAGGGATCTCCTTCGTCTATGAACTTCTGTGGTAGCGCGTGTGCCGAAAAAAGGATCGGAATTTCATCGCGCGACAGTTCATGAAACTTTTCCAGACCTTCACGGATACGGTTGGCCAAGGTGTCGAGATAAGCAGGCCAATCATACCATTCACGAATGACAGTGTACTTGAGCTCCGGATAGATTTTCGCCGCTGTAGCCTCGAAGTCCTTGACACTGCTGCCGGTGGTTGCATTGGTATAATGGGGATACATTGAAAGGATCACCGCCTGTTCAATGCCGTCCTGTTTCATCCGATGCAGGCATTCTTCGGCGCGGGGTTTCCAGTAACGCATCGCTACAAACGGCTTGACCTGCTCACCGAGTTCACGGGCCGTTCCCTCGGCTTGCTTCGTAGTCCACTCAAGCAAAGGAGTCTTGCCACCGATAGAGGCATAGTTCAATTTGACCTTCGGTGCGCGCAGGGTACTGATCATGAACGCAAAAGGCTTCTGCAATAGTGCCCCGGCCGGCAACTGGATCAGGTCACGATCGGAGAAGAGGTTATAGAGAAACGGGCGGACCGCTCGTAAAGAGTCAGGTCCGCCCATATTCAAAAGCACCAGTCCGGTTGGTTTATCCAGATTCATACGTGAACCGTGAGTGGTTAAAGATTAAAGGTTTTTCGCGCCTCTCGCCACGCGCTCCACGCTTCTACTTACCGCTATGCTTATGAACACACTCAACCATGAACTTGGCGTGCTCGGGATCAACGGTCGGAAGAATACCGTGACCAAGGTTGAAGATGTGGCCCGGGCGATCGGCATTCTCGCCGATGATGCGCTTGACCTCGCGCTCAATGTGCTCTTTGGGCGCATAGAGTACGGTCGGATCAAGGTTGCCCTGCACAGCAATGTTGGGGCCGATAATGTCGCGGGCCTGGCCAAGGTTGACGTGCCAGTCGAGGCCCATGACGTCCGAGCCTGCCTTGGCGACCGTGTCAAGCATGGTGCCGGCGCCCTTGACAAAGTGGATGATCGGTACGCTGCGGTCAAGGCCGTCGATCAACTTCTTGGTGTAGGGCAGGACGAATTTAGCGTAGTCGAGCGGTGAGACGATGCCACCCCAGGTATCGAAGATCTGAATCGCCTGTGCTCCGGCTGCAATCTGTGCGTTCAGGTACAGTCGATCCATCTCGGTGATCTTGTCCATCAACTTGGCGAAGAGCTTGGGCGCGCCATACATCAGGCGCTTGATCTGGGCGAAATCCTTGCTGCCCTTGCCCTCAACCATGTAGCAGGCCAGGGTAAAGGGTGCACCACCGAAACCGATCAGCGGTACACGGCCTTCGAATTCACGCCGCAGGATCTTGATAGTCTCGAGCACGTAAGGGACATCCTCTTCCATAGCCGGGATGCGCAGAGCATCGATATCGGCCTCGGTACGTACCGGATTTTCAAATACCGGACCGGGAACAAAGTCGAGCTTGAGTCCCATCGGCTCCACCGGCGTAAGAATATCGGAGAAGAGGATCGCTGCATCAGCGTTCAGGTAATCAATCGGCTGGATCGTTACCTCGGCGGCCAGTTCCGGAGTCTTGCACAACTCGAGGAAAGAGACATTCTTGCGCACCGCCATGTACTGGGGCAGGTAACGTCCCGCCTGACGCATCAACCAGACAGGGGTATAATCCGTTTTCTCGCCGCGACAGGCTTTCAAAAAAGTGTAATCTGTGGACATTCAATTTCTCCTAAAATTATCGTGAAAAGTGAAATGTGAAACGTGAAAGGCTAGAACCAATCACTTTTCACGTTTTTCGTTTGATATGTTACGCCTTCTGCTTTGGTGCATTCTCCGCCGCTTCTTTTTCCATCCGCTTAAGCGTCCTCTGCGGAACATAGTTACAGAAGGGCTCTTCTTCCATGTAATCACCGTAGACAGCATCGGCGCGGGCGCGGCAACCACCGCAGACGTTGATGAACTCACATTCACCGCACTTGCCTTTGTACTGCTTGAAATCGCGCAGGCTCTTGAAGGTCTCGTTGTTGTACCAGAGATCCTTGAAGGGGATCTGCTTGACGTTGCCAACCGAAGAGTGGAAATAGGAACACGGCTTGAGATTGCCGAAGCAGTCGATCAGGCAGATAGTCTGGGCGGCGATGCAGCCCTTGCCGCCGCCGGTGGAAAAGGTCAGACTGCGGCGCTTGAAATCAACACCTTCGGCCTTTGCCATCTGCGGCACAACGCGATAGTAGTGCGGCGCGCAGGTCGGGCGCATGAGGATATCATCTTCACCTTTTTCCTGCTCGTAGTGCCAGGCCAGGATTTCCTCGTAATCTTCCTTGGAGATCAATTCATTCATGATCTCCTCGCCACGACCGGTCGGCACGATCATGAACATGTACCAGGCAGTAGCGCCGAGGTCTTTGGCGGTTTTGAAAGTGGCTCCGATATCATGCTGGTTACGCTTGGTGAACGAAGAATTAATCAGAAACTTGATGCCGTTGCGATTGAGCGTTTCGGCAGCACGGACCACGCCTTCAAAAGCGCCCGGGCAGGCGCGGAAATTATCATGGGTCTCTGCGTTCGAGCCGTCGAGCGAGAGTGAGACCATTTTGATGTCGGCCTCTTTCATCTGCGCACAGACTTCATCGGTGATCAGGGTGCCATTAGTAGCCATACACATACGCAGACCCTTGCTGGTTCCATAACGGGCGATTTCGAAGATGTCTTTGCGCAGCAACGGCTCGCCACCGGAAAGTACCATGACCGGTTGGCTGACTTCACAGATGTCGTCAATCATCTTGAAAGCTTCTTCGGTATTGAAATCACCCACTGCGGCGTCCATATCGGATGAGCAGCGACAGTGAACACAGTTCAGGTTACAACGTTGAGTTGACTCCCAGGCGATCCATTTGGGAATAAATTCTTTATCTGAGGCCATACTGGCGACTCCTTGAAAAAAACGGTTGACTCAAGAAAAGAACGAGGTTCGGGGTTATCCCGAACCACATTACGTAAGTTTACAACAGGGAAGGCAGGCCTGACAAGACTTAAGACGAGATTTCCTTTTTAGCGTCAGAGCACTAATTTTCCGACATATAATTCCCCTATTAAAGCGTCGCGATGACAAGTCGCATCATCACGACAGGCTATCAAGCCATCAATATTGCACCAGCAAAGAAAAGGTCCCTGTCATATGTGGCAAATTTCAGTGAAGCAAAATCCTGTGGGCCTGTCAACATCTAGACTTTCAGACGCGAACAGCTTCAAACAAAAAAGACAGCCAGAAGGCTGTCTTTTCAGGGATATATTTTGATCGTCTAGCGGCTCGCAGCAAGCGAAAGATCAGTATCGAAAAGCTCGTCAAAAATCTCTGCGACCGTTTCAATCCGCGTCGCCTTCCAGGCGTTGGTGCCGCAGAAGACCAGGCCGGTGTCCATATCGCCTCGCTGGGCTCGGTCGAGAGCATGCACAATACAGAAGCGTTCTGCCGAGGATTTGTAGGTGCATTTACGCAGACAGCCGGTCGGACAAGTGGGCGTCATTTCGAGATCGCGTTCACGAATTGCTTTAACATTCGCGACCAGTGCCCTGCCCGGCAAACCGGCCGGACTCATGATCAAGCCGATATCTTCCTCGCTGCAATTCAGGTAGGCCTGCTTGAAAGCATCATCTGCATCACACTCTTCGGTACAGACAAACCGCGTGCCCATCTGTACACCATCGGCACCTTGCTCCAGAGCATTCTCAAAATCAGCACGGTCCCAAACACCGCCGGCGGCAATAATCGGAATATCGAGATTCCATGTGTCATGGAAATAGTCTTTAACACCGCGGACAGTGGCGTATTGATCGTACTCGCCGCTGCCTATCTTCTCCAGTTTCTCACCGAGATGCCCACCGGCCGTGTCAGGGTCTTCGACGACCACGGCATCAGGCAGGCGACCGTAGGATTTATGCCACTTGCGGGCAATCAACTCGGCGGCCTTGATCGAGGAAACAATCGGCACAAGGGCGACGTCCGGCCAGGCGGAAGTCAGTTCAGGAAGATTCATCGGCAGGCCGGCGCCGCTGACAATCAGCTTGGCTCCCCCTTCACAGGAGGCCTTGACCAGTTCGGCATAGTCTGTAAGCGCCACCATGCAGTTGGTTCCGATGACACCGTCGGGAGCTATTTTATAAGCTTTGGCCAGCTCATCCCTGAGTGCCCGAGGCTCTGCACTAAAATAGTTGTCACCCGTGTAGAGAGGTGAGTTCAAAGCGATGCCAGCCGTTGCCACCAAACCGACGCCGCCACAACGGGCGACGTTGCCGGCCAGACGGTATCCGGAGACACGGACGGCCATGCCACCCTGAATCAAGGGATAGGGGACCTCGTGCTTACCAATGCGCATAATCTCCTCCAAAGCTTGTTTCATAAACCCGGCAATTAAAACACAGGCCAATTTAACAAATGCGTCCCTTTCGCTTTGTAATACTTCTGTAAAAACATTCTTTCCTTCCCCTTGCCGCCCGTTGACGGTAATGGTAAAAATGGAAGCCATGAACTGGCTGAAACGCATATTCAACCCACTTATGGCCTTTATCGGCATCCAGATCGCCTGGGTGCTGGTGGTTATTTTCTGGCTGAACTGGTTTCTGGGCAGCCATCGCAAGCTGAGGGGCCTGGCTGAAAAATACAGTCCCGAGCTACTGGTCGGCGGTCCGGACTGGCTTATCCTGACGGAAGGCCTACTATTGCTGATCTCCATTTTGGTAGGCGTATACGTCATCTTCCTCTACTGGAGGAGACAAGCAGCGCTCGTCCGCGAACAGCGCCAGTTCATCTCCCAGGTCACTCATGAGCTCAAGTCACCTCTTGCATCCCTGCAGCTGCACCTGGAAACACTTCGTCGCCACCAACCTCCGCCCGAACGCCAGGCGGCATTTCTGGAGACCATGTTAAGCGATGCCAGCCGACTCAACTGCCTGATAGACAACCTTCTTTCAGCCAACAGGGTCGGTCAGAAGCATTGGCGCCTGGACCTGCAACCAATTGATTTCAGCGTCTTCGTGGAAAAATATTTTCGCGACCGCCAGTTTACCCTGCCCAAGGCCGGCAAGTTGGCCCTGGAGATTACTCCCGGCATACACGCGTCAATTGATCCCGACGCTATGGAGACCGTCTTGCGCAATCTGCTGGAAAACTCAGTCCTCTATTCCGACGACTCTCCCGACATTACCGTGACCCTGACCAGAGATGGAGACAGGTGCTGCCTGGCTTTCACTGATTGTGGGCGCGGCATAGCAATCACCGAACAGAAAAAAATCTTCAACATGTTCTACCGAATTCGGCGCAAGAATGAGAACATTCGCGGAAGCGGCCTCGGCCTCTTTATCGTTCACGCCACTGTTCGCCGCCATCACGGTCAGGTCAAAGTGGAGAGCAAGGGAGAGGGGTTGGGCACGACATTCAGAATCTTTCTGCCCGTCATCCCGCCGGAGCAGGTGGAGGAGCAATCATGAAACAAGCGAGTATCCTCCTCGTTGAAGACGAAACACACATCGCCCAAGGGCTGATTTTCAACCTTGAGCTGGAAGATTTCCTGGTCACTCATGCAGAGACAGGAACAGCGGCCATGGAGGCATTCAACTCACGGCCTTACGACCTGGTCGTTCTCGACCTGATGCTGCCTGACATTCACGGCATTGACCTCTGTCGCCAGATGCGCAAAACAGCCCCACAATTACCGATTCTCATGCTCACCGCCCTGGGTGAAGAACAAGATCGCATCAACGGCCTCAAGGAAGGGGCTGATGACTATCTCACCAAACCATTCAGCCTCGACGAATTTCTGTTACGGGTACGCGGTATGCTCAAACGCTCGTCGTGGTATCAGTCCCAACAGAGCACAGCAAAGGACTACCGGTTCGGAAGCAACCTCATAGATTTGAAAAACCTTGAAGCCGTCACTACCAATGGTAAACTTCGACTCACTGAACTCGAGGGTCGTATGCTGGCGACTTTTTTTGCGAACGATGGAGAAACACTGACACGGGCTGAACTTCTGAAATCCGTATGGGGGATGGCTGAAGACACCGAGACCCGCACCCTGGACAACTTCATCGTCCGGTTGCGTAAATACTTTGAAGACGATCCGGCCAAGCCGAAGCATTTTCTGACGGTGCGGGGGCGGGGGTATCGGTTTGTGCAAAAACCATTGTGAAAGGTTATTCAACGCGGAGACGCAGAATCGCGGAGGAAACCCATAATCACATAAAAGGTTTTTTCCCGTTCGACTTTCAGAGCCTCCGCGCCTCCGCGTTGAATCAACCACTTACAGATTTGTATTTGCATTAGCCAAAAGCCACGGATATAAAGGTTCTTCAATAATCAGATATCAACATTGACTCACTTAAGGAGAAGATAAATGAAGGCTGTACTCATAGATGAATTCGGCGGTGTCGACGTTCTCAAGGTCGGCGAAATTGACAAACCAACACCGAAGGAAGGGGAAGTCCTGGTCAAGGTGGTCGCCACCTCGATCAACCGACCCGACCTGGTACAACGCCAGGGCAAGTACCCACCGCCGCCAGGAGATTCGGAGATTCTTGGCCTTGAAGTATCCGGGACCATTGCCGAATTGGGGCCTGGAGTAGAGGGGTGGAAGATCGGTGAGCGTGTTATCAGTCTGGTCGGTGGCGGAGGCTATGCAGAGTACGCCGTAGCCTATGCCAGCCACCTGATACGCATCCCCGACAGCATCAGTTTCGTAGAAGCCGCCTGCATCTGTGAATCCTACATCACCGCCTTCCTCAACGTTTTCATGATCGGTGATTTCCAGGACGGCCAGACCGCGATCCTGCATGGTGGAGGAGGAGGCGTCAACACAGCGGCCATCCAACTCAGCAAAGCCCTCACCCCCAACAGCAAACTGATTGTAACCGCGCACCCGTCGAAGATCGACCGGGTCAGTGACCTCGGTGCGGACATGGTGATCAACTACCTCGAGAATCCCGACTTCACTGAAATCGTCAAGGAGTACACGAAAAAGAAGGGTGTCGATCTGGTCCTCGACCACGTTGGCGCCAAGTACCTTGCCCCGAACATGAAGTCGCTCGCATACAAGGG
>CAZXBD010000147.1:0-10554 GCA_964638305.1 uncultured Geobacteraceae bacterium
TACACCGATACTGGCGGTCGTGAAGAACTCCCGATTGTCGATGTGAAAGGGTTGGGCCAGGGTTTTGAGAATACGTTGGCCCATGATCGAAAAGTTTGGGCCGTGCTTGGGGTCGGCTTGTAAAATTATGAATTCATCGCCACCCAGACGGGCAAAGGTGTCTCCCTCGCGGATAATTTTTTTCAGGCGTTGGGCGACAGACCGCAGAACCATATCGCCGACGGCATGCCCCTGTGTGTCATTGATCAGCTTGAAACGGTCGAGGTCAAAAAAGAAGACACCCAACTGATTGTTGTCGCGTTTTGCCTGTGCCATTGACTGCAGAATACGATCGTTCATCAACACTCGGTTGGGTAAGCCGGTCAGAGTGTCGTAGTACGCCAGGCGTTCGATCCGTTGCTCGGCAGCGCGATGGTTGGTCAGGTCGTTTAAGACCGCCAGACTTGTTTTTATGTGCCCTTTAAAATCACGTTGAGCGACTTCGGAGATAGACACCTCAATGGTCGAGCCGTCTGCCTTTCGCAATAGATGGTTGAAGTCCCTGATTTCGCCGAAAGACATCAGCTTTTTGAAATGCTCTGTCCGGAGCTCTGAAGTGTTGTCTCCGATGACAAAGTCAAAGAAGTTTTTGCCGATCACTTCTGCGCGATTATAGCCGAGAGAGTCGAGCCAAGCTTGGCTGACATGAAGAATGCACCCCTCGTTGTCCATTGAATGCAGCATGGCCGGGGTCCTCTGGTAAAACATGCGAAAGTTTTTCTCGCTGCTCTTGAGCCGATGGTGCATGTTGCGAAGGCGGATGTACAAGAGGACGAAGAGAACGCCGATCAGCCCACCGAATACAGCAGGCAACCATAGATGCCCCGGCACAATGGGTGTGGCGTGAAGACCGCGCTCAAGCAATGCCGCCGCGGCAACAATCAGCGCTCCGGCGAGGAATCCGCCGCACAAATACATACAAAATGTTTTTGCTGGCACAGTTTTTTGCATAGTTCTGTAACCGTATCTTTTCAGTTGCCGGCAAGCAAAGAAACCCGGGCAGGGAAAAGGGATGGGGAGCCCGGATGATGGGTAAATTCTATAACTTTTTCGTGCGCTGTCAAATCAAAGGGGAATTAAGCTTTAGTAAGTGCAGGGCAATGACAGCTCTTGCTTTCCTGTGCTAACATGACTCTCGTTAAGTGGTGTTTTCCGATGCTGTCTCTAATCTTATGTGCAGATATGTCAAAGCCAACAGCTGAAAATCAAACCGGTTTTAAGGTCAGAAGCCGTTCCCGGGCTAAACGACCACCCATGTACACAGTGTTGATGCACAATGATGATTACACGACTATGGAGTTTGTCGTCGAAGCCCTGATTACAGTTTTTCGTAAGTCACCTACCGAAGCGAACCGGATTATGCTGCATATCCACTTCAAAGGTGCCGGTGTGTGTGGTTCCTATGCTTACGAAATTGCCGAGACCAAAGCGAGCAAGGTCCACGAAATGGCCAGGAAAGAAGGCTTTCCTCTACGCTGTTCCCTGGAACAGGACTGATTTCTGTTACAATGGTTGGGAGAGATTTCTGTGAAAAGACGAAATGTTTATTGCCGATATACGGAGTGATAAGGATCTATGTTTAACCAGGATGTTCAAATAACCTTTTCCCTGGCCGTCAGAGAGGCTCAGCGCAGGCACCATGAGTTTCTGACGACCGAGCATGTTTTGTATGCCATGCTCTTTGATGAGCAGGGTCAGGAGATTCTGCGTGCCTGCGGCAGTGACATCGATGCACTGCGTGGCGATCTGGAGCTTTACTTTGAACAACATCTCGAATCGTTGGAACAGACTGATGAGGATATGCCGGAACAGACGGTCGGCCTGCAAAATGTTTTACAGCGAACGGTGACGCATATGCAGTCGTCTGGCCGTGAGGAGATCGGAGTTGGTGATATCCTGGCTGCGATTCTGGAACAGGAGGACTGCCTGGCCGCCCAGATTCTTCAAGCCGAAGGTCTGTCCCGTCTTGATGTTTTGAATTTTGTTTCTCACGGTGTTACCAAGATACCCCTGCAGGAAGCCGAATCTGAACAGCAGGCACCAGACGAGAAAACCAAGGAATCACCGGCTGGCAAACCAACCAAGAAAGTCGATCCGCTTGAAGCGTTCACGGTCAATCTTCTCGAGCGCGCTGCCAAGGGCAAGATAGACCCCCTGGTTGGAAGACAGAATGAACTGGAACGTACGGTTCAAATCCTGTGCCGCCGACGCAAGAATAATCCGGTGCTGGTCGGCGAACCCGGTGTCGGTAAAACGGCCATAGCTGAAGGTCTGGCCCTGCGCATCCTTGCTAAAGAGGTGCCGGCATTACTACATGATGCTGAACTCTTCGCCCTTGACATGGGGGCATTGCTGGCCGGGACCAAATATCGGGGTGATTTTGAGGAACGACTCAAGGCCGTTGTGCAGGCCCTGTCGAAGCGGCCCGGAGCGATTCTGGTGATCGACGAGATTCATACCATAGTCGGCGCCGGTGCGACAAGCGGCGGCTCACTGGATGCTGCCAATATTCTCAAGCCGGTTCTTGGTTCCGGAGAACTCCGATGTATCGGATCGACCACCTACGAAGAATACAAAAACCTTTTTGAGAAAGACCGTGCCCTTTCGCGGCGCTTTCAGAAGATCGATGTGCTGGAGCCAAGCGTCGACGAAACCGTTGAAATCCTGCAGGGACTCAAGCGGTCCTATGAAGAGCACCACGGGGTGAAGTATACGCCAGCGGCCTTGGAGGCCGCAGCCAGCCTGTCTGCCCGCCATGTCAACTTCCGTCGCCTTCCGGACAAAGCGATCGACGTGATCGACGAGGCCGGTGCCCGATTGCGGCTCTACCCTCGGAAACGTTCGACGATCGGTGTTGCTGATGTTGAGGCTGTGATTGCCGGGATGGCACGTATTCCTGCTCGAAAGTTGGCCAGGACCGATCGGCGCAAGTTGAAGGATCTCGATCGGGATCTGAAACGGCAGGTTTTTGGACAGGACCGAGCGCTCGAACAACTCTGCCAGGCGATTCGTCGGGCCCGTGCCGGGCTTGGTCAGCCGGAAAAACCAACCGGGTCGTTTCTCTTTACCGGGCCTACCGGAGTGGGGAAAACAGAGGTTGCCCGGCAGCTTGCCACACAGATGGGAGTCGAGTTTCTGCGTTTCGACATGAGTGAGTACATGGAAAAACATGCAGTCTCACGCCTGATCGGCTCGCCTCCGGGGTATGTCGGTTTCGAACAGGGCGGTCTTTTGACCGACGCCGTGATCCGCAACCCGTACTCGGTTCTGCTGCTTGATGAGATAGAAAAGGCTCACCAGGACATATTCAACATCCTGTTGCAGGTCATGGATCATGGCACTCTAACTGACAATAACGGCCGCCAGGCGAATTTTCACAACGTGATTCTGATCATGACCAGCAATGTCGGTGCCCGGGAGATGAGTAGCTCACCGATCGGTTTTGGTGACCGCCTGCCCGGAGAAACGCGCCAGGCTGTCGAGAAGACCTTCTCTCCGGAATTCCGTAATCGGCTCGACGCCATTATCTCGTTCCGTCCTCTCGATGAGGAGGTCATGACTCGTGTTGTTGACAAGTTTGTTCGCCAGCTGCAGGCTTCGCTGGCAGAACGCAAGGTATCCTTGAGCCTGACCGATGGTGCCCGGCGTGACCTGGCCCGCCGCGGTTATGATCCGGTTTTCGGAGCACGACCTCTGAGCCGTCTGATTGAAACTGAAATTGGCAACGTCCTCGCAGACGAAATCCTTTTCGGTCAACTTACCCGTGGTGGTAAAGTCCGCATCGCCATCAAGGCGGGGAAACTCGATTTTAGCTATGCATGAAACCCGGGACATGGCTCATTTTGAATCTTTGCGCCTTTGACCTTTCGCACCACGCACCGCTCGCTTCGCGCCCCTGATCCCTCATGCCTGTCTTTCGCCTCAATGATGAACTGATTTTTCCCGACCCGAATTGGGCCGCAGAAGAAGGTCTGCTTGCAGTCGGCGGGGATCTCTCGCCTGAACGTCTGATCCTGGCTTACCGGCTCGGTCTCTTCCCCTGGTACGGTGAGGACGAACCGATCCTGTGGTGGTCACCGGATCCGCGGTGTGTACTGGTCCCGGAAAATGCATATGTATCGAGCCGACTTGAGAGGATCATCAAACAGCAGCGTTTCAGCCTGACCTGCAATCGCGCGTTTAACCAGGTTGTCTCTGCCTGCGCAGAGGTTCGGGTCCGCAAAGGTGAGGAAACCTGGTTGATTAGGGAGATGCAGGAGGCTTATCAAAAGTTACATGATCTCGGTTTTGCTCATTCCGTGGAAGCTTGGTGCGATGATGAGTTGACCGGTGGGTTGTACGGTGTTGCCCTTGGTAAATTCTTTTTTGGTGAATCGATGTTCCATTCTCAGCCAAATGCCTCCAAGGTCATTCTGGCCCAGTTGGCCCGTCACCTGGAACAAGAAGGTTTTGTGTTGCTCGATTGCCAGGTCCCTAATCCACATCTTTTAAGTATGGGTGCCAGTCAAATTTCACGTGAAGATTTTCTTGAGCGTTTGGCTGTGGGTGGTTTGGGGCCTGATGGTGTTGCCGAGAAAGTTGTTTTTCCGGAGGTTCTCTAGATGCAGAGTCTTTATCTTTAAAGTCAAAAAAATAAGGGGTTGCGACCCCTTTCGACGCCTCTTTAGATTATGGGGACACAATATGGGCTCCATTGTGTCCCCATAATCAAAGCAAGAAAAATGCGCCCCAAATGCCTTGCCCGCTACGCGGGTACCCGGTGCCGAAAAGATGAACGCCGGCATGGCGAAAACTCGCTGCGCTCAAACAGTTCGCCCTGCTGATCGCCGTTAATCCATTCGTCACCGGCTGCGGCAACAGGGGAAGGAAGGGCAAAAGGGACAGCCCCCATTCGGGGACAGTCCCTAGTATGTATAAAAAAAGGCCGAACCCTTTAACAGGATTCGGCCTTTTCCATATAGAACTAAACGTGATGATTAGTCTTTGCGCATCAAGCGCATCTTCTTACGCAGGCGTCGTTGGGCTTCTTTCTCTTTGCGCTTACGCTTAACGCTGGGCTTTTCGTAGAATTTACGTTGCTTCATTTCACGGAAAAGGCCTTCCTGCTGCAACTTGCGCTTGAGAACCCGAATGGCTTTCTCGACGTTATTGTCGACGACATGTATCTCCACCTGCAATCACCTCGCTTTCTTGGACAGATAATCCCCCATAGGGAGAAGAGTGCGGACTATAGCCGACTTTTTAATAGAGTGCAAGCAAGAATCAACAATTTTTAGCGGCAACTATTCCTGCGGTTCAGCTACAAAGAGGCCAACCTTCAAGCCGCCATTGTCCAGCCTGGCGATCTGCTTTAATGGCAATCCCGTTGCTTTCACAAAGGCGGGGTCAGGGCATATCATTGCAACTCGCCATCCGGGATAAGCTCTTTGCAACTGCTGACCAAGCTCGTAGTAATAAAGCTCGGGATCCTCTCCAAGATCAAGGCGTTTGCCGTAGGGTGGGTTGCAGACAACCAGCCCCTGCCCTTCGTGCCCCGGCTGCTCAGAGAGGGGGCGTTGGTCAATCATGATCTGGTCAGCGACTTCGCAACGCAGACAATTCGCTTTTGCAGCAGCAACCGCCTCAGGGTTTTCATCGGCGCCGCTGATTGCCAGCGGCACCTCGACTTTTCCTCTTTGGGCCTCATCGCAGAGGAGTTTCCATAGCCCCTCGCGGTATCCCGGCCACTGCATAAAAGCAAAGGGGCGATTGAGACCTGGTGCCTGTTGGCGTGCCAGTAATGCTCCTTCGAGGAGAAAGCTCCCTGAACCGCACATCGGGTCTGATAATGGGTCTGTGCCATCCCATCCCAACAGCTGGAGTACTCCTGCGGCCAATGTTTCGCGTAGTGGAGCAGCCGTTACCGATTGACGATATCCCCGCCGGTGCAAAAGTTCGCCGGAGCTGTCAATTGAGATAACGACCTCGTCATCGACAATCCTGACCAGTACTGACTGGGGGTTTTTGCCAACAGGATTCGTCGTGCGGCCGAGGGCGTGGTTGAGCGCGGATTCAAGCGTTTCAGTGATCCGCGTGGTGTGGTTGAGCCGGGACGAGTGGCAGGCGACCCGGAACGATACGGGTGCTTCTGGCCGAACGAAACGTCCCCACGGGAGGGTCTTAGCCCGACGGTAAAGAGAGGGGAAATCACGGCTGCGGAATTCTGCGAAGCGAACCAGAATTCGACTGGCGGTCCTCAACCAGAGGTTCGCCAGGTATATGTCGCGTAAGCGACCGGTGAAGGCAACGCCACCCGAAATGATATCCTGAGGGGCTAGCTGCAAAGCGGACAGCTCCGCAGCACATACACTTTCCAGCCCGGGGGAGACGATAGCAAAAAGATTTTCTGTGCGGCGATGGTCCATTGTGGTCCTTTTCTGGGCACGGTAATCAGTCGTATTAAATCGTTGCGCCTGATTATTGGTTCCGAAGCAACACCCAAATTAAAAGAGTTGGCCGAACCGGCAAAATCAGTATAATGGTGCCCAACTTGCTGATGGAGGAAGATTATGACACGGCGTTGGATGATACTCACGGTCCTGATTACGATGGCCCTGCCTTCCGTTCTCTACGGACGGTGGATCAAAGATAAAGTCTACCTGCAAACCGACTCGGTAGGCAAGGTAGAGTTCAGCCATTTTAGCCATATAGAGAAAAAGTCTATCGGCAAGAACTGTCCCGTCTGTCACAATGACGTTTTTCATATTGTTACCGAAAACAATCCTCCCGTCACCATGGTCGAGATGGAAGACAAAAAGTCCTGCGGCTTCTGCCACACCGGCAAGAAAGCTTTCAGCGTCAGCGGGGACTGTATCACCTGCCACGCAGGTGATGTTGAAATCAATTATGGGCTCTCCGAGAAAGTGGTCTTCAGCCATGAAGCTCACACCGAGATGTTTGGTTGCGATGAATGCCATCCTGACATCTTTGTCCCGGAACGCAACAGTAACCTGGTCGGCATGCAAAAGATGGAAGCCGGTGAATCCTGCGGCACCTGTCACGACGGCGACACTGCGTTCGGTGTTGCGAGCGACTGCGGCAATTGCCACCAGGGTGCGGAAGATATCGCCATGCAGAGCACAGTGGGAGAGATCGTCTTCAGCCATGATGTCCATACCGGGATGTTCGGCTGCGATGAATGCCATCCTGATGTTTTTAGAGCGAAAGCCAACAGCAACCAGGTCGGTATGAACAAGATGGAAGCCGGTGTTTCATGCGGATCCTGCCATGACGGCGACACTGCGTTCGGTGTTGCGAGCGACTGCGGCAATTGCCACCAGGGTGCGGGAGATATTCCCATGCAGAGCACAGTGGGAGAGATCGTCTTCAGCCATGATGTCCATACCGGGATGTTCGGCTGCGAGGAATGCCACCCTGCCTTATTCAAGGCGAGTGCCAACAGCAACCAGGTTGGCATGCGGGAAATGGAGAAGGGCGACTCCTGTGGTGCCTGCCATGATGGTGACACTGCGTTCGGCGTCACTGAAGATTGCGCAAGTTGTCATGCCGGAGAGACCTCCTACACCGAAGATATCGCCATCCAGAGTGTCGTTGGTGACATCGTTTTCAGCCATGATGTCCATACCGGGATGTTCGGTTGCGGTGAATGCCACCCCGACACATTCAAAGCGAAAGCTAACAGCAACCAGGTTGGTATGACCAAAATGGAGGCCGGCGAGTCCTGTGGCGCCTGCCATGATGGTGATACGGCCTTCGGCGTCAAAAGCGATTGCAGCAGCTGCCACCAGGGCGCAGCCGATATCGCCATTCAGAGTACGGTCGGTGATATCGTTTTCAGCCACGATGTTCATACGGAGATGTTCGGCTGTGACGAATGCCACCCGGACACGTTCAAGCCCAAGGCCAACAGCACCCAGGTTGGTATGAAGAAGATGGAGACCGGTGAATCGTGCGGCACCTGTCACGATGGCGATACCGCTTTTGGTGTGAGCGACGACTGCACCTCCTGCCACAGCAATGCTGTAGATATGGACATTCAGGCCAGGAATGTCAGCAGCGTTCCCTTCAGTCATGCGGTTCATACCGAGATGTTTGGCTGCGACGAATGCCATCCGAATATATTCAGGGCCAAGGCCAACAGCAACCAGGTTGGTATGCAGAGGATGGAGACCGGTGCGTCCTGTGGTGCCTGCCATGATGGGGAGACCGCGTTTGGTGTCAGTGAAGATTGCGCAAGTTGCCATGTCGGGGGGATTGATTACAGAAAGGACATTGCCATCCGGAGCAGTATCTGGACGATCGTCTTCAGTCACGATCTCCACACCGACATGTTTGAGTGTAGTGAATGCCACCCCGATATTTTCAGGGCCAAGGCCAACAGCAACCGGGTTGGTATGAAGAAGATGGAGGATGGTGAATCGTGTGGCGCCTGCCACGACGGTGATACCGCTTTCAGCGTGAGCGGCGACTGCATCACCTGCCACAACAGATCCGTTGATGTGGCCATTCAGGCAGAGGACGTCGGCGCCATCCCCTTCAGCCATGCCCTGCATACGGAAATGTTCGGTTGCAGCGAGTGTCACCCGGAACCGTTCAAAGCAAAAGCCAACAGCAACCAGGTCGGCATGCAGCAGATGGAGACCGGTGACTCGTGCGGCGCCTGTCACGACGGCGGTACCGCTTTCGGCGTCAGCGGTGATTGTACCACCTGTCACAGCAATGCAGGTGAGATGGCCATTCGGACCGGGAGTGTCGGTACGGTTCCCTTCAGCCATGCCGTTCATACTGAGATGTTCGGCTGTGACGAATGCCACCCCGATACTTTCAGAGCAGAAGCCAACAGCAACCAGGTCGGCATGAGGCGGATGGAAACGGGTGCCTCCTGTGGCGCTTGCCACGACGGTGAGACTGCGTTTGGTGTCAAAGACGACTGCACCACCTGCCATGCCGGAGATGTCGTTTTTAAAAGCTTCGGCAATACGGTCTTTCCTCATGCGGCCCATAATGACATGTTTGCCTGTGGAGAATGCCATCCCGGTCTGTTCAAGGCGCGGAGTGGGGCGAATCAAGCCACCATGGATGATATGGAGTCAGGTGCGTCCTGTGGCGCTTGTCACGATGGTAAAAAAGCTTTCGGGGTCGAGGATTGCAAATCTTGCCATTTGAACTGATTTGCAGCCTCTCGTAGATGACGTCAGGGCGACAGGTATATCCTGTCGCCCTTTTGTTGAGGTGTTTGGTCTGGACTTGTTGCGGTTGAATTGGTATTAAGAGATGTTTGAAAAATGACAACCGAAAACACATAAATGGAGGGTCTTTTCTGATGAGCGACACGGTACATTATTCGGACCTTGGATTGGTCAACACCCGTGAAATGTTTGCCAAGGCCGTCGACGGTGGCTACGCAATACCGGCCTACAACTTCAACAATCTTGAGCAGTTGCAGGCGATCGTCACGGCCTGTGCCGAAACCCGTTCGCCGGTGATCATCCAGGTCAGCAAGGGGGCTCGCGAGTATGCCAACTCGACCATGCTGCGTTACATGGCTATGGGAGCAGTAAAGATGGCCAAGGAGCTGGGAGCCGATATCCCGATCTGCCTGCACCTGGATCACGGCGACTCCTTTGAAATCTGCAAGTCCTGTGTCGATAATGGCTTCTCTTCGGTCATGATCGACGGCTCTCACCTGCCGTTCGACGAGAATGTCGCTCTGACCAAAAAGGTCGTCGAATATGCCCATCAGTTTGACGTGACTGTCGAGGGAGAACTCGGTGTCCTGGCGGGGATCGAAGACGATGTTCAGGCCGAAGAATCAACCTACACCAAGCCTGAAGAAGTCGAGGACTTCGTCAAGAAGACAGGAGTCGATTCCCTGGCGATTTCAATCGGCACCAGTCACGGCGCCTATAAGTTCAAGTTGCAGGAAGGTGAAGAGGTGCCGCCGCTGCGTTTTGATATCCTTGAAGAAGTCGAAAGACGTATTCCCGGGTTCCCGATCGTTCTTCACGGCGCTTCAAGCGTGGTGCAGGACTATGTCGCCTTGATCAACCAGTATGGTGGCAAAATGGACGGGGCTGTCGGTGTGCCGGAAGAGCAGTTGCGCAAGGCCGCCAAAAGTGCCGTTTGCAAAATAAATATCGACTCGGACGGACGGCTTGTCGTCACGGCCAAGGTACGCGAGTACCTGGCCAACCATCCTGGCGAATTTGATCCCCGCAAATATCTTGGTGCCGCACGCAAGGAACTGATCACGTTGCTCAGACACAAGAACCAGGCCGTCGTTGGAAGTGCCGGGAAGGCTTGAATGACAGAGGCGCGTGGCGTGAGATGTGTGGTGTGAAAAAGGATAAAGACAAAGCAAGAGCCGCCCGGCAACACGGGCGGCTCTTTTAGTATTAGTGGGGATAGGTACTTTTTTGAGTGCCCGCCTGATTGTGAAAGGACATCGTTACTTTTTATGCATCTTCATTCCCTCACCTGTTTCAGGTAACGGGATGAATGTGGCGTCAAGCTTCA
>CAZXBD010000148.1:0-27511 GCA_964638305.1 uncultured Geobacteraceae bacterium
TGTCTTTCGTGGTGTAAAACGGCTCAAACAGCTTATCTCGATCTTCCTCGGCAATACCCGCTCCGGTATCCTCGATAATGATCTCGGCATTAATTGTTCCGATTTCAATGCGTATCTTACCCTCGGGCTGGGCGGCCTCACCAGCATTTATGAGCAAGTCCCAGAGGACCTGATGCATTTTTTGCGGATCGACATTCAGCTGAATCGGTCCCTGGTAAGCCTGCTCGATGGACACATTCTGGAACTGACCGCTGGCCCCCAGAAGGGCAACCAGTTCATCAATCAGTGCTGTGATATCGATTATCTCCATCTGCAGCGGCGCGGGTCGAGCAAAATTGAGGAAGTCACTAAGCAGCAGACTCAGACGGTCAGCCTCCTTGATGACGATACTCATCAGTTGCCGATCTTCTTCGCTGACTCTCTCATCCTCGAGAAGAAGTTGTACTGAACCGCTGATTGACGCCAGGGGGTTGCGAATCTCATGAGCCAGTCCTGAAGCAAGGCGCCCGACTGCGGCCAGGCGGTCGGCACGATGCAATTGTTCTTCAAGCGCTTTGTATTCAGTCAAATCCTGAAAAGCAATCAGCATTCCAAGGCTTTCATTACTTCTGTCTACAACTCTACTTGCCGAATAACCCAGAGTGAGAAGCTCATCTTCATTTTTCCGATAAAAGACCTCACCACGCTCCACGTTCTTAAACGAGTTGGAGTTAAAATCGCCGAATTCCGGGAAGAGAACTTCTATCGGCCGATTGTAAACTTCTTCCAGGGGATAGCCGCTAATTCTGCAGGCAGCATGGTTGAAAGAACGGATGCGACCAGCAGCATTGACGACCATCAAGCCGCTGTTGATATTGGTGAGAATCGCCTGGTTAAGACGCTCCAGTTCACCATAGTCAACCTCACGGCGTTCTCGGGCTTCTTCGCTACGCCGTAACCGCTCAGCCAGTACACCGCTCAACAAGGCCGTCAGGAAAAACGCCGCCACATGGAGGAAAACTGCATAGAAGACACCGGAATGCTGAAGACTTTTTTGTTGTGCCTGTTCCGCGAAAACCGGCAGGTAACCATAGTACTGAAGATCAAGCAGACTGCCGTAGAGAATAGAGGCTGCAGAAGCAACCACCAGTAACTGCGACCTGGGACAAAACACACTGGCGGCAATGATCACCAGGATAAATAGAAATGAATAAAGGCTGTCCACCCCTCCGGTGAGATAAATAACCAGAGTGACGAAGATGAGATCCCAGCTGAGTTGAGCATTAATGAAGTGGCGATAGCGGCTCAACTGGGAGAGGACAATCGTCGAGAAAACAGTCTGCAGGACAGCAAAACAAGTGAGATAAGTTAGATAACGGGCCGTGGAGGAAACGGCCCATGAACTTTGCTGCAGTTGATAGAGGATTGTACTGCCGAGGAACACACAGACAACGATCATGCGAACAGCAAGATACCACGTCAACAATCGGCGAGGAACGTTCTGAAAATATTTTTGAGCAGGCGTTACCGCCATAGGAAAATCTTCAGCCTACCGCACCTGCCAACTGGAAGATGGGCAGATACATGGCAATGACCAGGCCACCGACCGTGGTCCCAAGGAAAAGCATCAGCAAGGGCTCCATCATGGCAGTCAGATTGCCGACGGCATCATCAACTTCATCATCATAGAAGTCAGCGATTTTATTGAGCATGATATCAATCGAGCCAGACTGCTCTCCAATAGAGATCATCTGGCAAACCATGGGCGGAAAGACCCCAGACTTCTCAAGCGGTTCAGCAATCGTCTTACCTTCACTAATGCTTTGAGCAACCTGGTAAATAGCGTTCTCGATGATCTTGTTCCCCGCTGTCTTGGCAACGATATCAAGACCATCCAGAATCGGCACACCGCTGGAGATCATCGTCCCCAGGGTACGGGTGAATTTGGCAACAGCGACCTTGCGAAGGAGAATCCCCATAACCGGCATCTTTAGAAAAAGTGCATCCATGAAAAGCTGCCCCTTGGGCGTTCGATATATCCGTTTCAGAATCCAGACTGTTGCGAAACAGCCTCCGATAATCAACAGGATGTAACTTTGAATAAATTCACTTAAAGCGATAACAATCAGAGTCGGCAGTGGCAAAGTACTGCCGAAATCAGCGAACATTGATTGAAACTGTGGGATAACAAAAACCAGGATGACAGTGATGACAAGAACGGCAATGCCAATAATCGTTGCCGGGTAGGTCATGGCACTCTTAACCTGTTTTTTCAGTTTTAGGGCTTTTTCTATATAAGCGGCAAGGCGGTTGAGAATGGTGTCTAATATACCGCCGATTTCGCCGGCCGCAACCAGGTTGACATAGAGCGTATCGAATGCTTGGGGGTGCTTTTTGAGGGCGTCAGCAAAGGTGGATCCTGACTCAACATCTTCCTTGACCTGGGTCAGGTTTCTCTTGAAGGTTTTGTTTTCCTGCTGTTTGCTCAGGATGTCAAGGCACTGCACCAGCGGCAGACCGGCATCAATCATAGTTGCAAATTGCCGGGTAAAGACAACCAGATCCTTGGCCGTGACTTTCGGTTCGAAGCCGGGGATCTTGAGCTCCATATCGAGCCCTTTTCCCGCCTCCTTTATTTTGCCAGGAGAAATTGCCTGACGGCGAAGTTGAGCCTGGACAGATTCTACGTCAGGGGCTTCCATCTCCCCTTTCATGACTTGGCCTGACTTGGTGGTGCCTTCCCATTTAAATTTACCCATGATCAACCTCGCATTATAATCGTGGCGCGTGGCGCGTGGCGCGTGGCGCAAACATTCAGGGGTTGGATATAAAGTACCAACATTTTATTAACGCGTCTCAGAAACACGCGCTATAAATACACATCGCAATAGGAAATGTCGCTTACAGGAACGGCCCTTCAGGCTTTAACCTCTCGCGCCCGATCCCGCCTGAACCCCCCGCTTGAGTACTGCCTGAGGGTTGGCTATCATTTCTTTAAGCTCTTCAACGTCCGGCGACCGGGATATGGCATCGTCCATCGAGATCTTTTTCGTGTGGATAAGAGAAAAGAGACACTGATTCATTGTCTGCATCCCATACTTGTCCTGCCCCATCTGCATTTGTGAATAGAGTTGGTGCACCTTATCATCACGAATCAGGGCGCGGATCGCCGTGTTGGGTACCATGATTTCCAGGGCAAGAGCTCTGCCCTTACCATCCAGACGAGGCATCAGGGTCTGTGACAAGACGCCTTCCAGAACAAAGGAGAGCTGCGTACGCACCTGCTGCTGCTGGTTCGTCGGGAAAACATCAACAATCCGGTTGATCGTTTGTACTGCTCCATTGGTATGCAGAGTAGCAAAACAGAGGTGGCCTGTTTCAGCGATACTGAGAGCCGCCTCAATTGTTTCCAGATCACGCAACTCACCAAGCAGTACAACATCTGGATCCTGTCGGAGGATATATTTCAAGGCATTTTTGAAAGAAAAGGTATCGGAGCCAACCTCTCGCTGGTTGACTATGCATTGTTTGTGTGGATGGAGATATTCTATCGGATCCTCGATCGTTACGATGTGATCATGACGTTCGCCGTTGATGGCGTCAATGATCGAAGCCAGTGTCGTTGACTTGCCTGAACCGGTGGGTCCGGTCACCAGAACCAGACCGTTGGCTTTGCGCGAAATTGTTTTGATCACCGGCGGCAGGCCAAGCTCTTCGAAAGACAGGAACTTGTAGGGGATTAAACGAAAGACTCCCGCAACAGCACCGCGCTGTACAAAAACATTGCCGCGAAAACGGGCCAGGCCTTTAACCCCGAACGAGAAGTCCAGCTCATTTATCTCCTCGAATTTACGCTTCTGGGTCTCCGTGAGAATGCTGTAGCAGATGTGCTTGGTGTCCGCCGGCAGCAGGGAACGCATCTTCATCGGTGTTATCTTGCCGTTGACACGGATCTGCGGCGGTGTCCCGGTGGTGATGTGAAGGTCTGAAGCGCCGTGCTCCACCATTGTTTTGAGCATTTGCTGAATCGAAAATTCTGACATAAATCACCTGGGACAGCATGGCGCATAGCGCATGGCGCGTGGCGCGGGATAAATTCGGGCTCTGGGGGTGGAGCGGCTGGCTGGCTGGACCTCTTACTCGAGGTTCTCCCCTCCGTCTCCGTTTCTAATCATCCGCAATGGTGCATCGCAGTGTTTCTTCAAACGAAGTGATCTTCTCGTCCATTTTTGTCAGCGCAGCCTGGCGCATTGTCTTGACTCCGAGACTCATCGACTCTCGTTTCAACTCCGCCGTGTTGGCGCCGGCCAGAATCAGCTCACGCAACTCCTCGAACATTGGCATAACCTGGTAAAACCCAACGCGGCCCTTGTAACCGGTATCGTTGCATTTTGCGCAGCCCTCGCCCTTGAAGGAATTGAAATCATCGACCTGATCCTCCGGTACTCCGGCCTGGATAAGGGTTTCTTTCGGAATATCGTCAGGAACCATGCATTCCTGACATAGTCGTCGACCGAGGCGCTGACCGGTAATCAGGTTGACCGCAGAGGCAACCAGGAAAGGCTCGATGCCCATATTAAGCAGACGATTTACGGTACTGGGGCAATCGTTGGTGTGCAATGTGGAGAGGACAAGATGTCCCGTCAACGCCGCTTTTACACCGATCTCGGCTGTCTCGAAGTCGCGAATCTCGCCGATCATAATGATATCAGGGTCCTGACGCAGGAAAGCTCGCAGGGCAGAGGCAAAATTGAGGCCGATTTCCTCGTGCATCTGCACCTGGTTGATGCCGGCGAAGTTGAATTCCACCGGGTCTTCAGCCGTTGATATGTTTTCCGTTGGTTTGTTCAACTCACCAAGCGCAGAATAGAGTGAAACCGTCTTACCGGAGCCGGTCGGTCCGGTTACCAGAACCATGCCGAAGGGCTTATGAATCTCTTCCTTGAACCACTTCAGCGATTTCTCCTCGTAGCCGAGTTTGGTCATATCGAGCTGCAGATTCGACTTGTCCAGCAGACGCAAACAAACCTTTTCGCCAAAGAGGGTCGGCAGACAGTTAACGCGGTAGTCCATATCCTTGCCGCCGGGAAGTTTGATCTTGATGCGACCGTCCTGGGGCAGTCGCCGTTCAGAGATATCCATCTCTGACATGATCTTGATACGTGACGTCAGGGCGTTCTTCAACTTTAGCGGCGGCTTCATGACTTCATGCAAGACACCATCAATACGATAGCGAACCCGAAATGATTTCTCGTAGGGCTCAACATGAATATCAGAGGCCTGTTTCTTGATTGCGTCAGTGAGGATCAGGTTGACCAGCTTGACAACCGGAGCGTCCTCGCTGGCCTTCTCCAGGTCGCCAGTATCAATTTGATCGTCTTCATCGACAACCTCGAGATCAATATCGTCGAGATCGCCCATAACGTCGTCAAACGACGCACTCTGGTCGTAATACTTGTCAATCGCAATCTTAATGCTCGCTTCAGCCGACACGACCACTTCAACGTTGTACCCGGTCATGAACTTGATGTCGTCAATGGCGAAGATATTGGAAGGGTCCGCCATGGCAACAATTAGCGTCGAGCCGGCACGGTTGACCGGAATCAGCTGGTACTTCTGCACGACTTCGGCAGGGACCAGTCTGATGACACTTTCATCGATTTCAAATTCACTGAGATTAATGGAAGGGACGCCATATTGGCGTGACAGGAAAGCGGCGAGATCTTCTTCTTTCACCAAGTCAAGCTTGACCAGGCTAGCACCAAGGCGACCGCCAGTACTTTTCTGGTCTTCAAGCGCCTTGGCAAGTTGTTTCTCGTCGATCATTTTATTGCGAACCAGCAGTTCGCCGAGACGATTAGCAGCCATAAAAAATTATCTTCTCCCCCAGAATAAATTCAACTGCGGTATTCTAGCTAATGCGTCAGAGGCCTGTCAAGCGAGATACTACGTAACCAATTGGAATTAAAATCAAACATCAGCAAGAATCATCAAGGGCCAGGCGCATGACCTGTGGTTTGGGGGCACAGCCAAACCAGAGCTGAAATGCAGCTTCGCCCTGTGCAGACAACATTCCCAAGCCATCAGCGGCGGCTAACCCTTTCTGCCGTGCTTCAACAAGCAACGGTGTCGGCTTGGAAGTATAAACCATATCAAAAACAGCACCACCGGAGTTGACACAATCGGTCACGTGAAAGCTGAAGGCCTCTCCTGCGAGGCCCACCGAAGAGGTATTTATCAGCAGGTCAACCGGCTCAAAACACGCCGTTGGCAACGATGACGCCAGTTCATACTCAGCAAAAGCCGTGCCTGTAAAGTTTGGGGCCAGTTCTGCGATCAGTCGCCGAGACCTCTCAGGAGTGCGGTTGGCTATGCCGATCCATGCCGCATGCTCTTGACAGAGGGCCACCAACGCGGCCCTGCAGGCACCTCCCGCACCGACAAGGAGAACCCGACGGCCGGCCATTTCAACGCCGAGATCCTGCTGTAGCGCACTGATTAAACCGACCCCGTCCGTGTTATAGCCCTTAAGATGACCTTCTTCATTAACAATCGTGTTGATGGCACCAATCAGCCTGGCCTCTCCATCTATTTCGTCAACCAGGCTACAGGCTCTCTCCTTGTGCGGAATCGTCAGGTTAACCCCACGCAAACCCATGGCACGGATACCGGAAATTGCGTCACATAGCTGAACCGGGGTGACATGAAATGGCACATAAACAGCGTTCAGGGCACCTGCCGCAATCGCCTCATTCTGCATTCGGGGCGATAGTGAATGTGCGACTGGATCACCGAAGATCCCGATAACTTCTGTTTTCCCATTTAGCTGCATATCACTTTTCTCCGCCTTGCGTGGAGTGATAACCACAATCAAGGTATTCACGATATTCGACAACCTGTGCATCTTTGAAAGATTTTCGCGCTCTTTCAATATCCTCAACGACCGCTTCCTGCAGAGCTTCAACCGACGGGAATTTCTGTTCATCTCGCAGGCGACCGACAAAGTAAATTCTCAAGCGCTCGCCGTAAAGGTCGCCCTGAAAATCAAGCAGGTGGATTTCCAGAGTCGGGGCGCTGTCGGCAAAAGTCGGCCGTCGGCCGATATTGATCACACCATTGTAGTAATTTTCCTGCCATTTGACCTTCACGGCGTAAACGCCGTCGCGTGGCAGGATTTCTTTTCGCGTCACCAGGTTGGCCGTCGGGAATCCGAGTTTCCGGCCACGTCCTTCACCATGGACTACTTCGCCATCAAGAGTAAAATTGCGACCAAGGATTCCGATTACTTCGGCCACTCTCCCCTGCTGAAGCAGTCGACGGATTGCCGTGGAGCTATGTGCCTGCTGCTCCGCACGAATCGGCTCCAACACCTCCAGGGTAAAACCGTACTTCTCAGCTTGTTCCTGAAGAAAACGAGTATCACCCTCGCGATTGCGGCCAAAGGCGTAATCGTAACCGACGATCAGGTGCTTGATCCCCAGCGAAGCGACCAGAATTTCACTGACAAATTTTTCTGCTGACATTTCCGCCAACGACCGGTCAAAGTTGAGCACGACAAGCAGGTCGATACACGAAGCAGCCAGGAGACGGACCTTCTCTTCTGGTGTATTCAGTCGCAGCGGAGCCTTCTCAGGGGCTAGCAGGTGCAACGGGTGCGGCTCAAAGGTCACTACAGCCGAGGTTCCGTTCAACTCACGCGCCCTGTCAACCACCCGGCGGAAAATTTCACGATGGCCCAGGTGAACCCCATCGAAATTCCCAATGGTCAACACTGTGTCTCGTGGCGGTTCGAGTAAACTCTCGAGACCCCTTACAACCTGCATATTCACCTCTGGGCATGGCCTGTGACGACAACCCCGCGCCAAAACTACTTGTTTCTGCGTGCGCGTTTGTTCTTCCCGCGTCCTTCGGATCTAGCCTTTTGAGGGATCATTTGTTCATCTGTCAGACGAAAATCTATTTCCCGCCGATCAAGATCGACTTTATGAACGCGCACCTCAACCTGAGTTCCAATACCGAACTCCCGACGACGATTCATACCGATCAATCGGTGCCGTTCTTCTTCGTATTGGTAAAAATCATCGATCAGTGTCGAGACGTGGACCAGTCCTTCCACATAAATTTCCTGCAGTTCAACGAAAAACCCGAAAGCGTGTGTCGAGGTTACCATGCCACGGTACTTTTCGCCCACCTTATCCGCGACAAACTGGCATTTTTTGAGCTTAACAATGTCACGTTCTGCCTCCATCGCCCGCCGCTCCGTCAAAGATGAACGCTGGGCGATTTCTTCCAAGGACACGCGGCTGTCACGCTTTGGTCCTTTACCGGCACTAAGCTGACTTTTCAATATCCGGTGCACCGCCAGATCGGGATAACGACGGATAGGCGAAGTAAAGTGACAGTAGTTGTCTGCCGCCAGACCAAAATGCCCCAGGTTATCAACAGAATAGTACGCCTGCGGCATGCTGCGCAGCAGGACGTGATTGACCATATACTCTTCGGGTTGCCCAGCCACCTGGTTAAGAAACTCCTGTAACAACTTCGGGCTTACGCCCTCAACCGGTATAGAAATCCCCCGGTTGAAATTAGCGATAAACTCCTGAAAGGCAACCATTTTGCCTTCAGAGGGAGATTCGTGAACCCGGAAGACCATTGGCTCCCGACGCTGTGCCAGCCAGGAAGCAACCGCCTCGTTGGCCGCCAGCATAAATTCTTCGATCAGGCGATGCGCCAGGTTGCGCTCGGTACGCACAATGTCTTCCGGCCGCCCCTGCAAATCAAGCTGAATCTGTGCCTCGGGGAGATCAAAATCCAGGCTACCGCGTTTTCGACGAACCTCGATGCGCAGTTCGGCCAGTTCACGCATGAGTTCGAGATCTTTCAGAAAAGGCTGTAGTTCCAGCCGCGCCTCTGGATCTTCTTCGACAAGAACCGCAGCAACCACAGAATAGGTCAATCGCGCCCGACTGTGCATAACCGCCTGACTGAACCGCAAGCCGATGCGTTTCCCGGACGTATCAAAATCAAGTTCCGCAACCAACACCAACCGGTCGGCACGTGGATTCAACGAACAGATGCCGTTACTCAAAGACTCAGGGAGCATCGGCAGACAGGACCCGGGGAAATAAACACTGGTGCCACGCTCGAGGGCCTCCTTATCGAGCAGGCTCCCCGATTTAACGTAGTGGGCCACATCGGCGATCGCGACCCGCAGTCGATAACCTGCATCGATTTTTTCAATAGCAACTGCGTCGTCAAAATCTTTCGCCGTTTCGCCATCAATGGTCACGAAATTGAGGTGTCGCATATCCTCACGGCCGCCCAGATCCCCTTCAACGACCTGCACAGGCACTCTGCCGGACTCGGCCAAAACCTCAGCGGGAAACTCATAGGGGAGTTTGAACTGGATGGCGGCAACCCTTATTTCAACATCAGGGTCTGCAGCATTACCGAGGACTTCTGTTATTCTCCCAACTGCTGCACGGGAACGGCCCGGATAGGTTTCTATCTCCGCCACAACCACCTGACCGGCATCTGCCTCAGCCGCTGAACCGGGAGGTATCAGGACATCATCCATCAGGTGCGGGTCTGTCGGCGAGACATAACCTACGCCGTGATCTTCCTGGTAGCGTCCAACCAAAGTAAGGTGGGCCCGCTTTTCGACACGGATCACCCGACCTTCGGGACGGCCGGTCCGCAGGGAACGTTCCAGCCTGACGACCACCTTATCGCCATGCATCGCAGGACGGACATAGCGGGCAGGGACAAAAACATCCTGACCCTTAGAGTCAAGCGGAGAGACAAAACCATAGCCATCACGATGCACACTGAGCGTGCCGACAGCCAGGTTAACCTTGCGGGGCAGGGCAAAGCGGCCGCCCTTGAGCTGTACCAGGGACCCGTCCCTGACCATGCTTTTCATCAGCTTACCGATCGCTTTTCGGTCCGCCGCATTCAGATCGAACTCAACCTGAATCTCCTTGAGACTCAAGGGTCGGTTGGCACGTTGTTGAAAGAGTTCGAGAATATCGCCAAAGTCCAATGTTACCGCCTTGCCTACAGTGGTTTCTCGACCACCGTAACGTATGAAATCTGATCGACTTGCAACCCTGCCGCTGCAAAGAAAAACGCCCCCAAAATATGGAGGCATTTGAAAATCATTTTTTGTCCGAGGCGCCCGGTTCCTGGGGAGGAGTGTTGCCACGCGCCCAGAGATGCTGACCGAACTTGCGATAGCCATGGACATTGTAGAGACGCATATCCTGCTCCGGGTCAGTCTCCATGATAACACCGTTCAGAAGCGGCTTGAGATATTCGGACAACACTGCGCCGCCGCCGCCGGTAATCACCATGGCGTCAATATCCCAATCGTCAACCCAGAGACGATCGACCTCATTGGCGATTGATGTCGCCAGTTGACTGAAGACCTGTTCCGTCAGGCTTTTGAGGTCATATTCTTCGCCACGAATTTTGATGCTGCCACTGTCGATCGCTTCGTAAAGGCGATAGAGCTCGACGTTAACACCGCTCTTCTCACGCAGCTTGGTGGCTATCACGTTAAAAGCCCGGGCAATCCCTGAATCTGTGGTGCGGCTGCCGCGTTCGGAGTAGCGCATCTTGTCTGAGATTGTGTAGTCGGAAGTCCGAAAACCAACATCAATGATACCGACTTTATCTTTGACCAGGCGTTTGTCGCCCATCTCACCAAGGTCGTTGAGCATCAGGTTGAAAAGGGAGCCAAAAGGTTGCGGTACGACCCGGACCTTGTTGATACTGATCGATTTTTCTTCCTGTTTGCCGTTGGCATCAATCAGGGTGATTTTATGTTCACCGACCAGAAGCTTGGCCAGTTCATCTTTATGCTGCTGGTAATAGCCGATCGGCAATCCGGTCACCAGGTTGACAGGGACAAACCCTTTGACCTGCTGTGCTATCGCAGCTAAGGCAAACACCTTGGCAAATTTGCTGAGAAATTGAGCTTGATCGAGTGTGAAGAAGCGCACATTGCTCTGGCGCTCGGCCAGTTCACCAACAAAATATGATTTACCGTCAACCTCAACCTGCAGATGTTTCCCCTCTTCAGACGGGGTGGCGATCATTTCATCGCGAACCTGAATATCAGTCGCCTCACCAAGGACTGATTTGAAGACCATGCTCTGCTTGCCATCAGTCGCTTTGGTAAATCCAAAGCCGATATCGATTCCCAGAATTTCCACTCAGTTCTCCTTCTTCATGGCAAGCCTCTGCCAAAAATGATCTGCACCGGTAAAATGATAGAAAAGAATATTAACTATAGGTAATCACAAGTCCGGTTGCAAGTGATAATGCAACATATGGTATCTAGGCTTTACGGACAAAAATCTCCCTGGCCAGCTCGCCATCAACAGCAAATTCCGAATGTCCAACCTTGAAAATGTACGAAGGGAAAGTCCTCGTAACCATCAGGTCGCTGCCAGGGAGAACACCCATGCTCATCAGCTTCTGCATCTTGCTGACATCGGTCGCTGCGAGGTAAGCGATCTCACCCTTTTCTCCCGCTTTGAGCTCTGTCAGGGCGACAACACCAACCTCTCCCTCTTGACGTGCCTGCTCGCAACAACTGCCCGGCGGAATCGGTTTACCATGGGGACAACTGGTCGGGTGATTCAAAAGAGTGCAGATTTTGGTATCGACACCATGATGCAGAAGATGCTCAAACTCGCACGCCCGTTCATCTCCAGAGATACCCTTGATATCGAGAATATCCATCATCAACCGTTCAGCAAGGCGATGTCGTCGTACCGTCATGCGGGCCTCTTCCCGGCCTTCCTTGCGCAAACGAACCCATTCGCCATTCACTTCCACAAAAGCCCGTTTCACCAGTTCAACCAGACCCTCATCCTCCTGGCTGATACCAAGCCGCTCAAAATGGGCAGCATCCTCGCCCTTTTCTTCGGTACTAATCCAGAGAGATTCGAGGATCTCTTCTGCCTTGGCCGATACATTCATGTGGTGTTTCCTTTCTTGCGAAATTTTTCGAGTAATTCAGGGACAATTGGATTCTCCTGCCCGCAGTAGGGACAATGGATTTTGCGACAGCCCCCCATGCAGCTGCCACATCCTTTCTCGCGAAGCATCGCCGGGCTCAGTTCGTTCTCACAATAAGAGCATTTCACGAGAGTATCCCAGTCATCAGCAAAAACTTGTTGAGCGCCCAACCCGTAGCGAAAGCCAATCCTGTCACCAGGAAAAAGATCGCCAGAGAAGTGCGCCAGCCACGCTCTTTCTGCATCACCAGGAACTGCGCGACGCATGGGACAAACAGAGTCAGGGTAACAGCGGCGACGGTTAACTGCACAGGGTCCAGTAAACCATCGGTCTGCAGGTCAAAGAGACCGGCAGCACCGAAATCCCGCCGGAAGAAACCGAAGATAAATGCAGTTGAAGCTTCATTCGGCAAACCAAGCAGCCGCATGACCGGGTTGAATGCTTCGACCAGCCACTGCAGCGCGCCGGTTAATTTACCCGCCCACAACAGCACGGATGCGATCATGAAGAGCGGGAATATCTCCATAAAATACCATTGCATGCGAGTCAGGGTCTTAATCATGACGTTTTGCAGCTGTGGCAGGCGCATCGGTGGAATTTCCATGTAAAACATGGGCCGTTCGCCAGGCACAACCTGTGCAGCCAGCAGACCGACCAGAAGGAAAATCCCGACCATACTTGCCATCCAGACCATCAAGGCCCCGGGGACCCCGGATAGCAAACCGAGGATAACGCCCATCTGGGCGCTACAGGGGATAGCCAGAGCGAGAAGCAAGGTGGCAATGATTCTTTCACGTGTCGATTCCAGCGTGCGGGTGACGACCGTGGCCATGGTGTCGCATCCGAAACCAAGCACCATCGGAATCACCGCGCGACCATTCAAACCAATCTTCTTGAAAACCCGGTCGACCAGCATGGCCAGGCGCGGAAAGTAACCACTATCCTCGATCACGGCAAAAGCAACAAAGAAGGTACCAACGATCGGCAGAATAATGGCAACCGCATAGCGGACACCCAAAGTGAACAGGCCATATTCTCCGACCAGCAACTCGTTGAGCCAGTACCATGGAATATATTGCTCACATAAGCCGATCACCCATGGGTTAAGGTATTCCTCAAAGAGAGTCCCCTCCAGAAAATCAACGATGGTGCCCGCACCGAAGCCGCCGACAAACTGGTAAAGACCCAGGTAAAGGACGATGAGCAGCAATGGAATACCCGTCCACGGGTTCATCGTCCAGCTGGAGAAACGTTCGGCGAAGGCCGGCTGACCACCTTCCTGCTGGGCTACGACGCCATCCAGCAAGCCCTTGCAGATTCGTTTGCGCTCGAGACTGATACGCAGGTGCAGATCGACACGACGGTCAAAAATCGTATCGTTGACGGCATTTTCCACACTTTCATATCTATCGCCTTCACGATCCTTGACGCGTTGGGCAATCTCCTCATCACGTTGCAGGAGCATGAGCGTCAGGCTGCGTTTATCCAGGATATATTCTCCATGCATCAGGTCGCTGATTTTCCCTATATCTTTCTCAAGGTCAGTAGCGTAGACAAAGGTTGCCTTGCTGTCCTGATAATTGCTGAGTGCCTCGCGCAATTCCCAGAGGCCTCTTTTAGCGCGGCCAAGAGCACCGCCGACAACCGGGATCTGGAGCTTTTCCTGCAAGAGGGGGATATCAATCTGCATGCCAATCCGCTCGGCCTCGTCCATGATATTGACAAGCAGCACCACCGGCAGTCCTGCCTCGATGAGCTGCAGCGTCATCGGCAGCATGCGTTCTATATTCCGGGCATCAACAACATGGACAACGACATGGGGAGATTCTTCAAGAAGAATGCGGCGAGCGACCCGCTCCTCTTCGGTAATCGGCAGCATGGAGTACATCCCCGGTGTATCCAGAACCAGGAAGTTCTCTCTGCCTATCTGGCAGTGACCGCGCGAAACCTCTACGGATGTTCCCGGATAATTGGAAACGGTCGTATAGCTTCCGGTCATGGTGTTGAACACGACACTTTTACCAACGTTCGGGTTGCCCACCAGAATAATTTTCTTCTCGGCCTGCTGTTGAGTCTGCATAGAGGTACGTGTGACCTTCCTACTTGTTATTGATAATCATTTTCAGGATAACACAAAAAAAAGAGGTGGAGTTAAGAAGCCTTTTCACAGTCCGGGCAGCGACCGTAGAGCTCAAGGCGATGGCGGACGATGGAAAACCCATGTTCACCGGCCACCTCGACCTGAAGTTGCTCGATGCGTGGATCTTCAAATTCGACAATTTTGCCGCAGAGGAGACAAATCAGGTGATCGTGATGTTCATCCTGATCACTGGCTTCATAACGTGCCTGCCCATCCCCGAAATGTCGCTGTTCAGCAATGCCGCATTCTGAAAAAAGCTTTAAGGAACGGTGAACCGTTGCGTAACCTATACTTGGATTTTTTCGGCGCAGACGAAGATAGAGCTCTTCTGTAGAAAGATGTGAGCCAGCACGCAAAAATTCTTCAAGAATGAGTTCCCTTTGACGCGTGGACTTCAAACCCCGGGCAAGGAGAAAATCCTTGAACTTGTTTTTAGTTTTGATATTCACCGATAGACCCATTTAATTGAAAACGAATTTCAATTTAAACAAGACTCCGGTGTCTGTCAAGGGAAATTAGAGCGCGGCTCGTAGCGGCTGGCAAAGGTAACGAAGGAGACTCGGGAACTAGCCCTGAACGGGAATCCATTGATAGAGGTACATGGTCAGCTGTCCCATCAGATCGAACATCAGCATGATGCCAACAGCAATCAGCATTACGCCCGTGAAAATTTCAACCATCCGTATGTACTTGCGAAATCGATTGAAGGCTGTCAGAAAATGGTGAAAAAGAAGACCGGAAAGGAGGAAGGGCAGCCCCAACCCCATGGAATAAACCGAAAGCAGGGCAACGCCCTCGCCGGCATGGCCGGAGGTGGCCGCGACCATCAAGATAGACGCGAGGATCGGGCCAATGCAGGGGGTCCAACCGGCTGCAAAGGCGACTCCAACCACAACAGTTCCCAAAAAACCGCTCGGCTTCTTATGCAGATGGACCCTTTTCTCACCAAGCAGGACACCAAAATGAAATAGCCCGGTCAGGTGAACGCCGAACAGGAAGATTAACAAGCCGCCTATTCTTTCAACCCATTCAAGGCCTTCATGCAGATAAAACTGGAATTTACTGGACGCAACCCCCGCAATTGCCCCGAGCAAAACAAAAACAATAGAGAATCCGAGGATAAAACAGAGCGAATGAAGAATGACTGTTACACGCACCTTGGCGTTCGGATGTGCGTCTTCAAGCTGACTGAAGGAAAGACCGGTAATGTAAGTCAGGTAAGAAGGGATCAACGGCAGCACACAGGGCGAAGCAAAGGACAGAATCCCTGCGGTAAACGCAATCCAGTAAGTTATTTCTGCTGCTTGTTGCAAGCAGGTTATCCTTTCGCCAGTTCCATGAAATATGCGACTTTTTCGGGGTGCGCCCAGTCGATAGCACCAATGACCTTGTCATCTATAATACCATCTTTGCGAATAACAAAGGATTCAGGGAATTTGTAAACTCCGTAAAGCTCCTGCACGATACCTTGCTCATCGATTAAAACAGGGAATTTGTGCGGCGCTTTTTTAAGAAATTCCGCAACAGCGGCCCGACCGTTCGCTTCAACATTGATTGCCAACATGACGAAATCTTCGTCAGCCATAGCTGCGTTGAGTTTATCCATAGATGGCATTTCCGCTCGGCACGGTGGACACCAGGTCGCCCAGAAATTCACCAGGATAACCTTGCCGCGCAAAGCTGACAGAGAGACCTTCTTACCCTGCATGTCCTCAAGCTGAAAGTCCGGGGCGGCATCACCTATGGCAACAATTTTACCCGACCCTGAAGGCGGTCTTGAACTGCTTGAAGAGGAGAGATAGATAGAACCGCCAACCAAAGCAAGGACAACAATAACCAACAACAGACTACGCATAAACAATCCTTCGTTAAGCTCACTTCCGAACTATTACCGCAGAGCAGGAACAGCAGGTTTGGGTCATAAAAAACAATAGATTTGCCCTCATGTAACCTTAGGGAGAGAAAAATGTCAACTGGTCTTACTCTACGTCAGAAGCTTGAGTTCAGAGCCAATTATTTTCGGTCTCGAGCAACCTTGAAGACAGATTTAAACCTGGCATAAAGTGCGCCATTCTCACCGACCAGATCACACTCACCATGGAAAGACCGGCCTTCTGGACCATGGACTTTTGCACGTGCCGTCACCTGACCGGAGAGCACCGGAGCAATGAATTCCATGGACAACTCGATGGTCGCAAAAGTTGTCCCCGGAGGGAGAAGACTCTTAATGGCCATGGCAACAGCCGTATCGGCAAGTGTCGTCATGGCTCCGCCATGCATGACACCGCCGCCATTGGACAGCTTGAGTGCAAAGGGCAAGGTCAAGACAGCACGCCCATCAACAGCCTCCTCAATACGGAGGCCAAGCAACACTTCAAAAGGTGAACGATCGATCCATTCCTCTAATTCAAACTGGACGACATCGGGACGTCTTGGTTCGTCCAGGGGGGCGAATAGCTTCATAGTTTCTCCGTGAGGTCTCGAAGACGACGGATATCACGGCAGTTCAACCAGGTACCCCTGATTGCCGCGAAAGACACCAAACCTCAGAGGCAGACGCCCAAGATTTGCTTCAATGCGAGCGAAAAATTCTTCCAGGGTGTTCACACGCAGCTCTTCGATTTCACTAATGCGATCTCCCGGCCTCAGGTCAATCAGCGCGGCTGGCGACTTCGAGATTACCTGAGAGATCACCACCCCACGCTGATCTTCGTCAACCACCAGCCCGAAGATACGCTTGAAGTAGCGTTTGGCATAATCCTCAGGGAGTTCAGCAAGAAGGAGCGTTGTCTTGCTTTCATCGATGCCCCGAAGCAGGGTCAGCTGGACCTCCGCGCCCGGGGGATAAGTACGTAGCAAAGAGAGATATTCCGAGGCTGAATCGGTCTGCACACCATCAACTCCGAGGATGACATCCGCTACCTGCACTCCGGCGCTTGCGGCCGGAGAGCCAGGATCTATTTCAGTCACCAGGGCACCACCGGCGCCGCGTGATTGTGCCATGGATCGACTGATCTCGCCAGGGATGATCCCCGAGTAAACCGACCGAATCCTGCCATGAACGATCAGATCATCAACAACACGACGGACGACCTTGACCGGGATGGCAAAACCAATGCCCTGGGCCTGCTCCGCAATCGCCGTGTTGATGCCGATCAGTCGTCCATTGATATCAAGCAACGGGCCGCCCGAGTTGCCGGGATTGATCAGGGCGTCGGTCTGGATAAAGATCGCCACGCCGCCCTCCCCGTCCGGAAGCCTTCGTTTCGGCGCGCTGACCACGCCGGTTGTTACTGAATTTTCCAGACCAAGCGGGTTACCGATAGCAATAACCGTCTCACCGAGCAACAAGTCGTCGGCATCAGCAAAAACGATGCTCGGCAGGTTTTTCTCAGCATCAACCCTGATCACCGCCAGGTCGGTAGACGGATCAATACCAACCAGGATCGCTTCTCGTTCCTTCCTTTCACCGGGCAGAGCGACATAAATCTTTGACGCCTTCTCAACCACGTGAGCATTGGTCACCAGGTAACCGCGCCCATCGATAATCGCACCGGAACCGAGAGCCTGGGTCCGATAGCTGCGCGTCTGTGCAAACTGGCTGAAGAAATCATCAAAGAAGGAGTCTCCGAAGCCAAAAAAAGGTGAACTTCGCCGTTGCACAATCTGCTCGGTACGAATATTCACCACCGCCGGCCCGGCCTTGGCCACCGTGTCAACCACAGCTGTCCTGCGGTCATGGGCAAAAAGGGTTGAAGCAATTCCAAACAAGATGAATATCACAACAAGAGGTTTAATGCCTTTTCGCTCCACTCGCCACGCACCTCGTGTGTCAGGGTTTTTTGATGTCATACTTCTCTATCCTGTAGATAAGGGTATGTCTCGGCACCCGCAGAAAAGCGGCCGCACGGGTCTGGTTCCAGTCATTGCGAGACAAAGCCTGTACAACAGCTTCTTTTTCAATCTCTTCCAGGGGGAAGCCCTCAGGTGGCAACTCCAGGATGCGACCAGCCGACGAAGTCACTGTCGTGCGCAGTTTGGCAGGCAAGCTGTGCCGTTCAATCTGCTCGCCCCGACTCAAGACAACCATCCGCTCGATTGCATTCTGCAACTCTCTGACGTTTCCCGGCCAGGCGTAAGCTTTCATAGAAGCCATGGCATCGGCACTGATATCAATTGACCCGTTCTCGCTGAAACGCTCCAGAAAATGTCTGACTAACAGTGGGATGTCCTCGGCCCGTTCACGGAGCGGCGGAAGTTCGATCGGGATCACGGCGAGACGATAATATAGATCCTCTCGGAACCGGCCTTGCTCGATTGCCGCTTCCACATCCTGGTTGGTCGCAGCAACAATCCGGACATTCACTGAGCGCACCTTGCCGCCCACCGGCTCGACTTCCATTTCCTGGAGAACGCGCAGCAACTTGGGCTGCAATTCCATCGGCATCTCGCCAACTTCATCGAGAAACAAAGTTCCGCCGTCGGCCTCCACAAACTTTCCGGCACGATCACGTACGGCCCCGGTAAAAGAGCCCCGGACGTGGCCAAAGAGCTCGCTCTCAAGCAAATTAACCGGGATGGCAGCACAGTTGATGGCGACAAAAGGCTCTTTCCTGCGATCTCCTCCCTGGTGAATGGCCCGGGCTATCAGCTCTTTTCCTGTTCCGCTCTCACCGGTGATCAGCACGCTGGCCTCAGTTGGGGCAACTCTTCTCACAACGTCAAAAACACCCTGCATGACATCGGAGATACCAACCATGTGACTGAAATCGATCTGATGCTCCAGTTCGTCCCGCAAGCGTTGATTCTCTTCCTGCAAACCAAGCAGCTTGAAAGCTTTTTCAACCACCAGGACCAGTTCGTCACGACTGAACGGCTTGGCCAGGTAGTCGTACGCTCCCTGCTTCATCGCCTCGACTGCTTTTTCAACGGAGCTGAAAGCGGTAATCACGATCACCACTGTTTCCGGACGCTCGGCTTTGATCTGCTGCAACACATCATAACCGGACAATCCAGGCATCTGGATATCGGTGATGACGACTTGAGGAGCATCTGCCTGGAAAGAGGCCAGCCCCTGCTTGCCATCGACAGCGCTCAATACCTGAAATCCGGCAGAGTGAAGTGAGTATTCGGTTACCCGACGCAGGGAAGCATCATCATCAATCAGCAGCACCTTGCGTGCAGATTTGTTCATTTTGTTGACACTCATAACTTGCGGGGCTCCATTTCTCTCGACGACAGGGGCAAACAAAGGATAAAGGTCGCCCCTTGCTCCGGAGCGCTTTGAAGCATGATATGTCCGTCATGACCATGCGCGATGCGCTGGGTTATCGCCAGGCCAAGCCCGGTACCGGTTTCACGAGTGGTGACAAACGGGTTAAAGATACGATCCCGGTCATCTTGCGCAATCCCCGGGCCGTTGTCGCTCACCTGAACATGGAGCTCGTTTGCAGATATCCGGGTGGATACCTTGAGGAGGCCTCCATCTGGCATGGCTTGAAGGGCATTGAGGACCAGGTTGAGCAAGGCCTGTTTGATTTGTTCGCCCTGTCCAGGGACTTCGATATCGTCATCCAGGTCGACCTGCACTTCAACACTGTTGCGTGAGGCCTGCTGTCGGGTCAACTCCAGAACATCGTCCACAACCTGGTTTGCGGAAAATAGCCCCTGTTCAACCGGAGCGGGTTTTGCGAAACGCAGGAAGTCTTCCAGAACCTTGTTCAGACGATCCACTTCGCGGACAAGGATATCGGCAAACTCCAGCTTCGGATCATCGGCGGCTACGCCATCACGCAGGATTTCAGCTGTTCCTCTGATCGAACCAAGTGGATTGCGAATTTCGTGGGCCATACCGGCGGAGAGTTCGCCGAGAGCCGAGAGCCGGTCTGCCCGTCGCAGCTGGTCTTCAATTTCGATAATCTGGTCGGCCTGTTCGCGTAATTTGTGATAACTGCCTTCAAGGGTCTCTGCCGCCTTCTGGTAGCGTTCTTTCTGTAGCCGCTCACGTTGGGCCAGAAAACCGGTCAAACAACCGATCACGTTGTACAGAATGATTTCCAGATATTGTTCAAGAGCTATGGACGGATGGTGTTGCCAGTGATAGAGGACGTGCGGCACGTACAGCAGGGAGGCCAGAAGCGAGGTAATAATGCCGCCACGCAGGGCAAACCAGACACCGCCAAGGACAATTGGCACGTAATAGAGCCGTCGATAAATATCGTGGACATTGACCTTCTGCGTAGTTGTCAGGTAATGCAAGGCCGTTACCAGGAGAAGTAATGCGGCAATGGTTGCCAGACGCAGATAAAATGTTTTTTTGGGTGTCGGCATTGTTTGCAATGGTCTTTGAAATATTTGGTGCCTGATTATCCGATATCAATATTTGTAGAATATTACACAATGGCTACAAAAAGAAACCCCCGAAAAAGGGACAACTATTTGCAACCCCATCATCATTAATTCAATCAATCATGATCGCAACAAGCTTTTGCGATTTTTAGGCTGTATTCTAATTTCTGAATTCTGTATCCTGACTTCGATTCAATCAGGAAATCACTTATGCCACTCTTCCTCGACATCATTAATATTGTCCTGCCGGTTTTCTCGGTCATAGCCCTCGGTTGGCTATTGCGCCAATGGGGGCTTATAGACGCCCCCTTTCTGAAGCAGACCAACAGGTTGGTTTATTATGTCTGCCTGCCACTCTTGCTCTTTTATAAAATCGGCACAGCGGATTTTTTTGCCAACTTCAACGGACGTCTGATCTTTGGCTCCATTGCCGCTGTGACAATCACCTTTGCTGCCTCCTACTTTTACACCGTCATCAGAAATTATCCTAACGAGACCCGCGGCGTATTCAGCCAGGGCTGTTTTCGCGGCAATATTGCTTACATGGGGTTGGCCATCACGCTCAATGCCTACGGTGAAGCAGGCCTGACCAAAGCTGGAATCCTGATGGGTTTTCTGGTCCCATTTCTGAATCTTTATGCCATTTTCGCCCTACTCTGGCCTCATCGCAGCGATGGAGAACACCGCAGCGCCAGCTTCTGGCTGCGACAAATCATTCTGAATCCTCTGATTCTCGCTTCATTCCTGGGGATCCTCTGGAGCTTTCTCAATCTGCCCATGCCGCTTGTGTTCGAACGCAGCCTGAAAATAGCCTCAGGGATGACGCTACCCCTGGCATTGCTCGCAATCGGCGGCGGGTTTTCTCTGGAAAGATTACGTGGCGACCTGGTCAAGGCAAGCCTGGTCAGTGGCATAAAAACTGTCTGGATGCCGATTCTTGCCGCAATTCTGCTCATAGGTCTTGGGGTTAGAGGAATGGACCTTGGCATCGGAGTCCTCATCGCCGGAACTCCGGCGGCAACCGCCAACTACATTATGGCTGACCAGCTCAAGGGAGACGCCGAACTGGCCGGAACTATCGTCATGCTCTCCACGCTTCTTTCCGCAGTGACATATACTGTTGCCCTCCTGATTCTCCGTAGTCAGGGGTTGTAAGTTAACAACATCGCCGAGACGCAAAATGAGAAGTGCGAACTAGCCTTTTCTCACCTCGCACCTCGCACCTCGCGCTTCGGAGCTTCCATGTACAAACCATTCACCATCGGATCAAAGTTCCGCATCACCCCACCAGGCGCACCTGACACGAAAGATGATCGTATCAACCTGGTCATGCAACGCGGTGCTTTTGGCTCCGGTGAACACGAGACAACAGAGAGTTGCCTGGAGATGATGGAAACGCTTCCAAACATCAAGGGGGTACGTCTGCTTGACCTGGGCAGCGGTACCGGGATTCTGGCCATAGCGGCACTGAAATGCGGTGCAGGCAATGCTGTCTGTGTCGACATAGATCCTGATGCCGTCAGAACCTCCCGTGACAACTTCAGCCACAATGGCTTGGAAGATCGTGCAACCCATATCACCGGAACCCTTGATGCTGTTGCGGAAAGCGATTTTGACCTGGTCCTGGCCAACATCTACGGTGACATCTTGCTTGATCTGGCGATGCCGTTAGCAGCCAAGTTGAGACGGGGTGGAGCATTACTTCTCTCTGGGATTTTGTGGGAATACAACTTTGATGTCAGGAAGGCATACGAAAGAAATGGCTGTACGGTGGTAAAAAACAGGCTCCTTGAGGAGTTCAGCACAGTTTTGCTGACCCGAGACTAAAAGTACAAAGAACCATCTTTTAGCACCGAACCAAAACATTACCTGCCGTCACAAAACCTTCTGTAAAAACATTTCCATAACCAGAAAAACTTAATTTTGCGTTACGGGCAATTGCCACGGGTTTTTGAACTTTGTGTTCTGCGCCTCGGCGGCTCCGCGTTGAATATGCCTTAAGCTGTCGTTGACTTCGTGCTCTATTGTGAATCCATACAAAAAAAGGGCGGACCATATGGCCCGCCCTTTAAATCATCTTATTGATGACGACAAATTACTTACAAAGCGCCTTCATATACTCACGGTTCAACTTGGAGATAAATTTTACATCAACGCCCTTGGGGCAAGAAGCCTGGCACTCGTAGTGATTGGAACAGTTACCAAAACCATTTTCTTTAGCGGCTTCGGTCATCGCCTTGACGCGTTGAGCCGCCTCTATCTTGCCCTGCGGCAAAACAGCAAGCTGGGCAACCTTGGCACTGGTGTATAGCATGGCCGAGCTGTTCGGGCAGGAGGCAACACAGGCTCCACAACCGATACACTCGGCAGCGTCCATGGAGTAGTCCGCTTCCGGCTTGCCAATCAGCAGAGCATTGCCGTCAGCAACGCCACCTGTGTGACAGGAGGTGTAACCACCGGCCTGCATGATTTTCTCCAGACCGTCACGATCAACCACAAGGTCCTTGATCACAGGAAAAGCGAGGGCTTTCCAAGGCTCGATGAAAATCTCGTCACCATCGTTGAACTTCCGCATGTGCAGCTGGCAGACCGTGGTCCGATCCTGGCCGCCGTGAGGAACTCCATTGATAACCTGTGAGCACATCCCGCAGATACCTTCGCGACAATCGTGATCAAAGGCAATAACGTCTTTGCCTTCAAGGGCCAGAGCCTGATTGACGTCATCGAGCATCTCCAGGAAAGACTGGTCCGGACTTACGTCTGGAGCATCAATCGTCTCCAGTCTCCCTTTATCATCGGCACCGTTCTGGCGCCATACGTGCAGTTTGAGTTTCATTATTTGTAACTCCTTACGGCAAGTTTTACATTTTCAAACTTCAAAGGCTCTTTGTGCAATTCAGGCTCAACGCCAGCGCCTTTGAATTCCCAGGCAGCAACGTAACAGAAATCTTCGTCGTTACGCATTGCTTCGCCATCATCGGTCTGGTGCTCGGTCCGGAAGTGACCACCGCAAGATTCTTCGCGATTGAGAGCGTCCTTGGCGAGAATTTCGGCAAACTCGAAGAAGTCGGCCAAACGACCGGCATTTTCTAGCTCCTGATTGAACTGCTCATTGGTCCCGACCACTTTGACGTTTTTCCAGAACTCGTCACGAAGCGCAGGGATAAGCTTGAGAGCTTCCTTGAGGCTTTCGTCACTACGGGCCATACCGACTTTCTCCCACATAATCTTGCCGAGTTCACGATGGAACTCTGAAGGAGTCTTGGTGCCGTTGATGGAAAGGAGTTTGTCGATGTCAGCCTTGACCTCATCGGCAGACTGTTTGAACGCTTCGTGATCGTCCTTAATTTCACCAGGTTTCACAGTCACAAGGTAGTTGGCAATAGTGTAGGGGATAACGAAGTAACCATCGGCCAGACCCTGCATCAGTGCCGAAGCGCCGAGTCGGTTGGCACCGTGTACGGAGAAGTTTGCCTCACCGAGAACGAACAGGCCAGGGACATTGCTCATGCAGTTGTAATCAACCCAGAGGCCACCCATGGAGTAGTGCGGCGCAGGGTAAATACGCATCGGCTGCTTGTAGGCATTCTCGTCGGTGATCTTCTCGTACATTTCGAAGAGGTTGCCGTAACGCTCGCGGATGGTGTCTTCACTAAGGCGATTAATCGAATCAGCAAAGTCGAGATAAACGCCACGCTTACCGGGGCCGACGCCGCGCTCATCATCACACTGCTCTTTGGCAGCGCGGGAAGCGATATCACGAGGAGCGAGGTTACCGAAGGAGGGGTACTTGCGCTCCAGATAGTAGTCACGGTCATCATCAGCGATATCCGCTGCCGGCTTCTCGCAATCCTCTACTTTTTTCGGTACCCAGCAACGACCATCGTTACGCAGCGACTCGGACATCAGGGTCAGCTTCGACTGCTGGTCACCGTGCTGAGGAATACAGGTTGGATGAATCTGTGTGTAGCATGGGTTGGCCATGTAGGCGCCTTTTCTGGCAGCCTTCCAGCAGGCAGTGACGCTACAACCCATTGCATTGGTCGAAAGGTAGAAAACGTTAACGTAACCACCAGTCGACAGAATTACGGCATCACCCCAGTAAGACTCGATCTCACCGTTGACCATGTTGCGGCAGGTAATACCCTTTGCGACGCCGTCAACGACAACCAGGTCAAGCATTTCACGACGCTCAAAGAGCTTAACCGTGCCGGCTTTGACCTGACGGGAAAGTGCTGAGTAGGCACCGAGCAGCAGCTGCTGACCGGTCTGACCACGGGCATAGAAGGTACGGGAGACCTGAGCGCCACCGAAGGAGCGGTTGTCCAGGTAACCGGCGTAGTCGCGGGCAAAAGGAACGCCCTGAGCGACACATTGGTCGATAATGTTATTCGACACCTGTGCCAGACGCCAGACGTCTGCTTCACGAGCGCGGAAGTCGCCGCCCTTGATAGTGTCGTAGAACAAACGATAAACGGAGTCGCCGTCGTTCGGATAGTTCTTGGCAGCGTTGATGCCGCCCTGAGCTGCGATCGAGTGAGCGCGGCGAGCGCTGTCCTGATAACAGAACGCCTCGACCTGATAGCCGAGTTCACCTAATGAAGCCGCTGCGGCACCACCGGCCAGGCCGGTACCAACGCAGAGGACTTTATATTTACGCTTATTGGCAGGATTGACCAGCTTCGATTCGAAGCGATGGCGATCCCATGAAGTTTCAATTGGTCCAGTTGGACACTTGCCGTCGAGTATCATTTAAATCGACCTCCTAAAGCTTGATGCAGCCGAAAACGATCGACAAAGGAATGGCGATGTACCCCAAAAGGAGGACAAAACCAACCAATTTGCTGACCATTCCCGTGACCGGAAGAGACTTGTCATTGCTCAGTCCCAGAGTCTGGAACAGGCTTTGGAAGCCGTGACTTACGTGCAGGAACAAAAAGACCATGCCGATCAGGTAAATAACAACCGGCAGGACGCTCTTGAAACCATTGACCACCATGACATAGACATCAACCATGCCCTGGTCACCGAGAGGAACATAGATCTCGGGGTTGGTCACTCGAACGGTGAAGTGCAGCAAGTGGTAGACCACAAACGCCAACATCACCAGACCCGAAATAACCATGGTTTCTGCACCGAAACCGGTCTTCAGGCGTTTAACCTGCACATTTTTATCAGGAGTCGCTGCCTTGTTCTCCAAGGTCAGCTGGATCCCGAAAAAGATGTGAATTGCGAAAGCTGCCAGCATAACCAGCCTGAAGACCCAGACAAACGGTCCGAGACTATGCAGTTTTTCCGCATAAGCGTTGATTGCATCTGCACCGACAAACAAGGACGAATTGCCCAGAAGGTGCACGCAAACAAACGCGACCAACACGATGCCGGTAACGGCCATGATGATCTTTCTGCCCACAGAACTTTGCGTCAGTTGCATGATTTTGATCCCTTACTCAATGTGTTGATGGATGAAACCCGAAAAAAACCCGCTCGAGAACCGGCAAAGGCCGGATCAACAAGTAAAACAAGGCGACACACCCCGCCTTGGTCTACAAAGGAGGTCCTCGCCAACGACCTGACAAACCCATATTGATATCCCTTGTTACATTGTCACGGACCAGACTTGTTCTTCTCTCCTGATCCGTTGCACATTCTACTGCATACTGTATACAAAGACCTACGTATACTAAACACCGTTTGGAAAAAAATAAAGTAAAAATTTCCAAGAAACAGCAATCGGAAATTTTCCCGAAAGATTCCCGTAATTTAATCCTGAAGGGAGGAGAGATATTCAACGACCTGACGTAAGGCCTGACCGCGATGACTGATCCGGTTCTTGGTGTCGAGAGGCAGTTCAGCCATGGTGCGGCTGAACTCAGGCAACCAGAAGAGAGGGTCGTAACCGAACCCGCCATCACCTTGCAACTGCTCGAGAATCAAGCCCTCAACCCGGCCTTCGAAAAGACGGGTCGGCTGATCGGGCAGACACAGGGCCATAACACAACAGAAAGCGCCCTGGCGCTGTGCTTCCGGAACCAGGGCCATCTCATCGAGAAGTTTACAGTTGTTGCTGGCATCATTGGCATCGGCGCCGGAAAAACGCGCAGAATGGACTCCCGGGCGGTCACCCAGCGCAGAGACAACCAGCCCGGAGTCATCTGCCAGGCAAGGCAGACCGGTATAAGAGGCGATCTCTTGGGCTTTTTTTACCGCGTTGTCGGCAAAAGTGTCACCGTCTTCTTCAGTGACCGGCGCGTCCGGAAATTTATCAAGACCAAGGATATCCACTCCCTGTGCTTCTAACAAGCGACGGATCTCCTTGAGTTTGCCCGCGTTGCGGGTGGCGACGACCAGTTCCATCATTTCTGACTTCTGGCGTCTCTCTGGATTTGTGTCAGCTCCTGGCAACCCTCGCTGGCGAGAGCACGCAAAGCATCCAGTTCGGCAGCACTGAACGGTTCTTCCTCGGCCGTCCCCTGGACTTCAACAAAGCGACCATCACCGGTCATAACAAAATTCATATCAACTTCAGCGCCGGAGTCTTCCACGTAGTCAAGGTCAAGGACCGGATGGCCGGCGACGATTCCGGAACTGACGGCTGAAACACTGTCTTTCAGAGGAGATTTATTGATCAATCCCTGCGCGAGCAGTGTCTCGATGGCATCTGCGAGCGCGATCCACGAGCCGGTAATCGCGGCCGTGCGCGTGCCGCCATCGGCCTGCAGCACATCACAATCGATAATAATGGTGCGTTCGCCAAGGAGTTCAAAGTCGACCACGGCACGCAGGGCCCGGCCAATCAGACGTTGAATTTCCATGGTACGACCACCTACCTTGCCGCGGGCGGCTTCACGGCCCGAGCGCGTGTGGGTCGCACGGGGCAACATGCTGTATTCAGCGGTGACCCAGCCACGCCCCTGTCCGCGCATGAACGACGGAACTTTCTCTTCAATGGAAGCATTGCACAAAACCCGGGTTTCGCCGAAACAGATCAGCACGGAACCTTCGGCATAACGGGTG
>CAZXBD010000149.1:0-2107 GCA_964638305.1 uncultured Geobacteraceae bacterium
CCGGGCAGCAAGCCACAGATGGATTACGTTCCACAGGATTCAAAGGAAAAGGTCGAACAATACCTGGCAAATTACCGCAAGACGAAGTTGATTTTCGAGGAGCTCTGCGACATCAGCCGCGAGCTTTTACGTCGCAGGCAAAAGTTTTAGCCCGATCCCCTCCACAGCTCCGAGGCCGGTGCAATGGCAACGATTCGGATCGACGTTGAGCAGATAGCCGTTATCTACGCCAACATGCTTGAACAAGCAGGACGATCTGATATTTTTCGGATCTCGGACAAGGAGGTCGAGCATGATATCCAAGATTCAGCAGTCTCACCTGCAGAAACCCGCTTACATCTACATACGCCAGTCGACTATGGGACAGGTGCGGCATCACCAAGAAAGTACCGAGCGTCAGTATGCGCTCAGGGACAAAGCCTTGCAGCTGGGTTGGTCGGCGAATCTGATCCGGATTCTCGACAGGGACCTTGGGCTGTCTGGAACACAGATGGCAGACCGGGAGGATTTTCAGGTGGTGATTGCCGATGTTTCGATGCGCAAAGTTGGTGCCGTCATCTCTCTGGAAGCCTCCAGGTTGTCCCGATCCAATACCGATTGGCATCGGTTGCTGGAGCTTTGTGCCTATACCGACACGCTAATTATCGACGAAGACGGTATTTACAATCCTGCAGATTTCAACGATCAACTGTTGCTAGGGCTGAAGGGTACTATGTCTCAAGCGGAGTTGCATTTTATTCACGTGCGCCTCCAGGGGGGCAGATTGAACAAGGCCCAAAAAGGTGAATTGAGAAGTCCCCTGCCAGTCGGATTCGTTTACGACGATGAAGGGCGGACGGTTTTTGATCCCGACCGTGAAGTCAGAGATACAATACGGCTTTTGTTTGACAGCTTTCGCCAGACCGGCAGCGCCTATGGTGTGGTACACCGGTTTTCAAAACAAGGCCTTAAATTCCCAAAGCGTGCGTATGGGGGTGTTTGGAACGGCAAGCTGATATGGGGACGACTCACCGATAGCCGTGTGTTGGCAATTCTTAAAAATCCCTCTTAAGCCGGGGTTTATGTGTACGGCCGGTATCAATCGGTTAAAGAGATCCGGCCCGATGGAAGCTTTGGTAGCAGAACAGTTTAAGTGCCGATGTCATCGTGGACCGTGCTGATCAAAGATCATCATGAAGCCTATATCGGCTGGGATGAATATATCGACCATCGAAGGATTCTTGAAGAGAATCGGACCAACGCAGAGCATACATTACTTGGGGGCCCAGCCAGAGAAGGACTGGCCCTTTGTCAGGGCTTGATTATATGTGGCACATGTGGTCGCCGTTTGACCGTCCGCTATAAGGGCAACGGGGGTATTTATCCCACATATGAGTGCAATTGGCGCAAGCGTGAGGGGCTGTCTACCAGTTCGTGCATGCACATTCGATGTGATCGGATAGATGAACCTGTGACAATGCGTGCTCTTGAAGTAATGCAGCCAAAGCAGATTGAAATCGCTATTAAAGCATTTGAAAAATATGAGCAAAGAGAAAACGCTTTCAATAATCAGTGGCGTATGAGAATTGAAAGAGCCGAGTATGAAGCAAGCCTTGCTCAAAGACGTTATGAAGAGGTTGATCCTTCAAACCGCCTGGTGGCGGCGACCTTGGAACGTCGGTGGAACAACGCACTTGTCAAGGTAGAAGATATCAAGCAGGAATATTCTCAGCAACAGCGTCAAACAAACATTACAGCAACTGAAGAACAAAAGAGAGAACTTATGTCGTTGGCTGAGGATCTTCCACGCCTTTGGAGGGCATCGACAACCAATTCGAAAGACCGTAAGCGAATTCTTCGACTGCTGGTCAAGGACATTACTATAGAAAAGTTTACTAATTCGAAGCAAATCATGCTGCACGTGCGCTGGCAAGGTGGAGCATGCGAGGATATTCCAGTTGACATTCCCCCTAAGTACTACGAGCAGATTCGTTACGGCAATGAAATAATTGAAAAGGTAAGAGCATTGGCAAAAGATCACACTAAAGATCAGATTGCTTCGGCCTTTAATCATGAGGGAATCAAAAGTGCAAAAGGCAAATCAATCACGGTTTCAATGATCCAGTGG
>CAZXBD010000150.1:0-2478 GCA_964638305.1 uncultured Geobacteraceae bacterium
CCGTATGCTGACCCTCTCCCGTGGTTGTCATCCGTTCTGGCTTAACTTGCAGGATGCTGAGGAAATCGGTGTTGTCGATAATGACTGGGTTGAGGTTTACAACGACCACGGGGTTGTTGTCACCCGAGCCATTGTCAGCTCCCGTCTGCCGCGTGGCATTTCGTTCCTCTATCATTCGCCGGAACGGACTGTCGGTGTACCGAAGTCGCCACTGCGCGGAAACAAAAGGGGCGGCGGTCATAACAGCCTGAACCGGGTCCGGCTCAAGCCGAACTTGATGCTGGGTGGTTATGGCCAGTTCACTTATGGCTGGAACTACTGGGGGCCGACCGGTGCCAACCGGGACACCTATATCATGGTGCGAAAACTCAAAGGGGAGCCGAACTGGTAAAGGAGCTATGACTATGAATATACGCGCACAGGTGTCATCAGTTTTCCATCTCGACAAATGTATCGGCTGCCATACCTGCAGTATCGCCTGCAAGAACTTATGGACTGATCGCAAAGGCGCCGAGTACATGTGGTGGAATAATGTCGAAACCAAGCCAGGAACCGGTTACCCGACCAAATGGGAAGACCAGGAGCAGTATAAGGGCGGCTGGGAAAAGCAGGGTGATAGCTTACGGCTGAAGATTGGCGGCCGCGGCAGTCTGCTGGGGAAAATCTTCCATAACCCGAGCCTGCCGACCATGGACGACTATTACGAGCCGTTCACCTACAAGTACGGTGAATTGACCAGCGCACCGGCTGGCGATGATCAGCCGACGGCACGCCCGGTCTCCATGGTCACTGGCAAACCGATGAAAATAGAAGCTGGTCCCAACTGGGATGATGACCTCTCCGGTTCGAATATCTATGCTGCTAACGACCCCGGTGTCGTGAAACTCACTGCAGAAGAGCAGCAACAACTTTTCGCTATCGAGAAGATGGTGTTCTTTCACATGCCGAGAATCTGCAACCACTGCACGAACCCAGGTTGTGTTGCAAGCTGTCCTTCCGGGGCCATCTACAAGCGTGGTGAAGACGGTATCGTCCTGATCAATCAGGACAAGTGTCGCGGTTGGCGGATGTGTGTCTCAGCTTGTCCCTACAAGAAGACCTACTACGGTTGGTCTACAGGTAAGTCGGAAAAATGCATCCTTTGCTATCCGCGTCAGGAGGCAGGGGAGGCACCGGCCTGCTTCCATTCCTGTGTTGGACGTATTCGTTATCTGGGCGTGCTTCTCTACGATGCTGATCAGATTGAATCAGTTGCCAAGCAGGACGATAAAGACCTGCCTGCAGCGCAAAGAGAGATGATCCTCGATCCATTCGACCCTCAAGTCATCGCCGATGCCAAAGAAGCAGGTGTGCCCGAGGAAGTTATCAAAGCTGCGCAGAAATCACCGGTCTACAAGTTTGTGAAGGAGTGGGGCATCGCTCTGCCGCTTCATCCTGAGTTCAGAACCCTGCCGATGCTCTTCTATGTGCCGCCGCTTTTGCCGGTCATGTCGATGGACAACCAGGGCAAACAGAAGCTGGCTGATGATTTCTTCTCTACTCTGGAGCAGGCCAGACTGCCGATGCAATACCTGGCCAGTCTGTTCGCAGGAGGAAATGAGGAGGAGGTCAAGGCCGTCTATCGAAAGCTGATCGCGGTACGAATTCAGCGTCGTCATGCCAGTGTCGGCGATCTCTCTGCTGAAGAAGTCAGCAAAGCCTGTGATCTTGCCCAACTGAACACTGAGGCTGTTGATGCCATCTACCGCATGACCACACTGACCAGAATCAAGGAACGTATCGTTGTTCCACCGATGTTGCGGGAGCAGGCGATCGAGGCTGGCATGGATCCCGAACAACACAAACAGGAAATGGGCTTCGGAAAGAGAACCCCACCGAAGAGGCGTTGGTAGATATGACTGAATTACAACAACACCAGGAACTCTGCCGAGACTTTGCAGCCTTGCTCAGTTATCCCGACGATCGTGTCGGGGAGCAGGCCGTAGCTTGCGTTGCGCATATGAAGGAGGTCAACTCTGAAGCAGCAACGTCTTTGGAGAGGTTTCTCAACTTCATCGAGACAAACGAGTTTTCCCGTATTGAGGAAGTTTTTACCGGTGCATTTGATCTACAAGCACTCTGCCATCCTTATGTTGGATACCAACTGTGTGGTGAGAGCCAGCAACGTACCATGTTCATGATCAAGTTGCGGGAACTCTACCGGCAGTATGATTTTGTTTCCGGCAACGAACTTCCGGATCATCTGGCTGAAGTGCTGCGTTTCCTGGGATCAATCAATGACCATGATTGTCGTCGTGAGATCATTGTGGATGGGCTCTTGCCTGCTATGGAAAAAATCACCCTGGGTATTGAGGGGGATGGTCACCCTTACGTGTCCCTGCTCGATGCCCTGCAGAGGTTTCTGCATGAGACAGCTACACCCGATACCGATCTCTCGCTAACTGACCGGCAAAAGGAGTGTTTATCATGACTGATATG
>CAZXBD010000151.1:0-7105 GCA_964638305.1 uncultured Geobacteraceae bacterium
TAATCTGTGCTTTGGTGTGATCTCTTGCGGAATGGTTTGTGTGAAAATCCTGTAACCGTGATTCTTGAGACGGTTAGCCCTGGTAACGTCTACAGCCATGGGGCCATCGAGCCAACCCCGCAGAGCCCCTTGATCCGATTCGTCCAGATTGTGACAACATGGCAGGACAGCGATGCGTGCCCTGGCTGTTATCGCCCGGTCAATGACCCGGTCGGTCAGATTGCCGCAGGCATGGACAGAAACGACCAGGTCGTTTTCCGAAAGAATAACGTCCTCCAGGGCGCCTTGCCTGAATTCGATCCTGCCTGCCAGCTTTGGCCAGTTGGCCAGAAGTGTTTCATGGAGTCTCAGGGCAGAAGGCGGGATCGACCGATCAACTGCAAGTGCGTTTGGAGATGTGTTGTCCAAGAGCAGAAGCAGGGCTGCTGTCAACCCATGCCCACACGCCAAATCGACCACGCGACTGCCACGAAAGCGTCGCCGCACTCTCCGCGCAACTTCCCATGCCTCAAAAAGCTCTTTACGTGGCAGGCATGCGGCCCGGCAGACAGTTCGGCCAACATTGTCAAAAAGAGTCTCTCCGGGGAAGAGGAACAGTTCTTTTTCGGTCAGTCGGTTTTTTGAGGCACGGTTCATGGGAGTCGAGGCGCGAAGCGCGAGTTGAGAGGTGAGAAGGGCCGAAGAGTTGTGCTTTTATGAGGTCCTGGAATTACCATTCGAGAGCTCTGTGTTATTTCGCACTTCGCGCTACCCACCACGCGTCTCCTTGTTACTCTGGCAACCAATACAAAAAGGTGCTTCTGGCTGTGCTCTCAGGCGGGCGTAGCCGATCTCTTCTTCGCATTCCACGCATAGGCCGTATTCTTCATTGTTGTGGCGACGCAGGGCAGCATCGATGCGTATTAACCGGGTCTCGGCTGTGCGCCTGTTTGCTTGCACCATACTCTGCTGCTGCATGGCGTCCATGCGCGAGAGGCGCCCGATCGGCTCGTCCAGGCTGACCGGTTGCGCGCCGTCGCTGGAATTCTCAAGCAACAGCTTTAGCTCTTCGCGCAGCTCCAGTAAAGCCCGGTATAGCTCTTCATACTCTTGCTCGCTCAGATTATTCATTGGCCGTCCGTTACGGTTTCAATAAAGTCGATTATCAATTGCGCGCCTTTGTCCGGGTGGCCCAGCAGGATGATGTGCGGTCCGGAGATCTGCTTGACCTGCAGCTGCGGCAGATGCTTTTGCAGGGGGAGCAGCGCTCGTGGCGGAACCATTCGGTCGTGACTGGCCTGAAGGTAGAGGCAGGGCCCGGGAAAAGTTGAGTCGGGTGGTGGCGGTAATTCAGCGAGGATCTGCAGCCGGCTGGATAGAACCTTCTGCTTGACGGTCGCCAGCGCCCTGCGAAAAAGGTTGACGCTCGCTTTCGACGCACTGCCGAGGCAGAAGAAACGGGTGAGCAGGTTTGTCGAGAAGAATTTCAGCAGCAGGTTCTGAGGCAGGTAGTTGGCGGCATCCAGTAAAAAAGGACTCGGATAGCGGGCAAAGGTCGCGACTAAAATGACGCCAACCAGATTCTTCGGCGGCTTGGCAAGCAGCTGCAGACCAACCGGGCCGGAAAAGGATTCTGCCAGGAGAACGAAAGGCTTGTTTTCGGGGAACTGCTCCCTGGCGAAGTCAACGTGCTCCTGAAACGTCATGACGCGATCGACGGGGTAGCGTACCACCGCAGCATCAATCGATTCAGGCAGGAGCTGCAGCAGGGGCTCAAAAACCAGACCCGTGCCATCTAGGCCGGGTAGCATGACCAGGGTTGTCTGTTGAGGAGTCATAAAAACCCAAATTCAATAAAGTAACGTAAAGAGACCAGGAACATTGAAGGTTCAAATCTTTGTGTCTTTGCCTTGAACTGTTTTGACTTTAACTTTGGGTTTGTGCCCGGGCTCAAACCTCTTATCCAGGATTGCCGTGCACGGGTACTTATTTTCCTTTTCTACGGTACAGGTCGGTCTTCAGACTTGAGACCCGGTCAAGGAAAAGAAGCCCGTCGAGGTGGTCAATCTCATGTTGAATGGCGACCGCTTCAAAACCGCTCGCCTCGATGACACGCAATTGCCCCTTGCGGTCAGTGAACTCGACCACGATATGCTCGGCCCGGGTTACGTTGCCGGTATAATCGGGCACGCTCATGCAGCCCTCACGCATGATCTTGCTGCCGGATTTTTCAATAATTTCAGGGTTGATCATTTCGAGCAGGCCGTGGTTGTTGTCTTTGCCGAGCTTGCTCTTCGAGATATCGACGACCACGATACGGAGCAGTTCGCCAACCTGTGGCGCGGCAACACCCACCGAATGACCGGAATCGACCATGGTGTCGACAAGGTCCTGGACTATTGCGAAAGTACCCTCGTCAAGCGTTACAACCGGTTCTGCGACCTGCTTGAGGATCGGGTCAGGATAAAGAAGGATAGAACGAACAGCCATGGTCAGAGTTCCACCATCGGAATGGTGCGGACGGTAATGTCAACCTGGAGCTCTTCGCGTGTCGGTGTAAGCCAGACATTGACATCCTCTTCTTCGACTCCCTCGGGCAGCGCTGCTTCGATGACCATGACGTAAACTGGCCGCTCTTCGGTACCCACCAGCTTGGTGTTTAGATCGGTGATGTTGATTTGCTGCTCGCCCAGCACCTTTGCCACCCGGTAAACAATTCCCGGCTTGTCTGAGCCGTAGACCGAAATCATGCAGATATCACCGTCGATCTGTGAGCGGGTTTCACCTCCCGGTTTGAGCACGCGCAAGGCGACGGTCAGGTCAGTCTCTTCAAGGGGCTTAAAAGCATCGCCGAAACTTTCCAGACTGGTGAACTCCGGATGACCAAGAATCAGGATCATGGCAAACTGGCCGCCGAGGATCGAACAGCTCGAGTCGGCGAGGTTGCAACCCTGGTTGAACAGGATTTCGGTGACCTGGGAAACGATGCCGGGACGATCGCGTCCGACAATGGTCAGGGCAAAATGATTCATGGTAAACTCCCTTTTTGACAGTGCATTGAATTGACTATATTTTGTAGCATGGTAGTACAGCAGGGAGCAAGGAGCAGGGGGCTAAAAAGCTCCAGACTCCTCGCTCCTAGCTGATATAAGGGTTCTTCATGAACGTTAAAGATCTCCGCATAGATTATTTCCGCGGCTCCGGCCCCGGTGGCCAGCATCGCAACACCAGTGAGACCGGTGTGCGCATCACCCACCTCCCGACCGGTATCGTGGTGACAGCTACCGAGTCGCGCTCCCGCAACATGAACTTGCAGCGTGGGATGGCGCGCCTGGAGGACAAGTTGGCGGCGACGAAGAGGCGACGAAGACCTCGTGTACCGACCAAGCCGAGCCGGTCTTCGGTCAGGCGGCGATTGGAAAAGAAAAAGCAGTTGGGGGAGAAGAAGCGTGGTAGACAAAAACCCGGTTTATAACCAAAGATGAAATACCTGAGGTCGCCATTTTTCCCAGTAATATGGCCACTGCGTTTTTGAGAGACAAACATGAAGCCCAGGCAAACTTCAATTCTTATGGTGCTGGTTCTGGCTGCCCTGATATTCTTGGTGTACCAGCCGGTTTTCGAACCGTCCACACTGCCGCCAGTTGTTGACGAGAGCCCGCCGGCTGATGTTGCAGGTCGGGATAGGGGTGAATTGCTCAGCTTCTGTTCTGATGTGTGGCCGCCATATGTGAACGAGCGGGGCAGTCGTCGTGAAGGCTATGTGGTCGACATGCTGCGAGAGGTCTATCAACCTCTCGGCTTCAAGGTTCAGCTTTTCATTGTGCCATGGAGTCGTTGTCTCGAAGAGGTCCGTATTGGGCAAATGACGGCAGTCATAGGGACCGATACCGAAGAAGCCCCGGAACTTATTTTCCCTAAGGCGACCATGGGTGTGTATCGACCTCTTTTTTATACTCTTACCGAAGACAGCTGGATATACCCCGGTATAGATGCGCTGCAGAAGGTCCGCTTGGGCGTTGTTCAAGACTATTCCTATTCTGCGAAGCTTGACACCTACATAAAGGACTATCATCAAACTGATCGTCTTTTGTTCGCTAAGGGTGAGCAACCACTGGAGACCCTTTTCTTGGCACTGCGTGAAGAAAGAATTGATGCCTTTATTGAAAACGAGATCACGGTCAATACTTATCTTGCCAACCAGCCTGGGAAACTTGGGTTGATCCGCGAGGCAGGTGCACTACAGGCTGACGAGAAAATGTTTGTGGCCTTCAACCCGGCTTATGAGCGCGCCAATTCTCTGGCCAAACACTATGATGATCGAGTCGATGAACTGCGCAAAAGTGGGCTTCTGGCTGCACTCCTCAATAATTATGGCCTTAAGGACTGGTCGTTGAAATCTCCCTACCAAAGTCTTCAGGACCGCTCAGAGGAGAAACGACCTTGAAGGGAATTTCGGTTAAACTCGTCTTTATTTTGCTGCTCTGCACGCTGGTGGTGCTTGGTTTGCTTGGCGCACTTGAGTTCCATGCCGGGAGCATGAGGATTGAGCAGCAAGTCAATCAGGCCATGTCTGACATTGGTAAGAGGCTCAGCCACGGCCTCAGACATCCGGTTTACGACCTGGATCGTGCCGCGATTAATGATGCGCTCCTGGGGGAATTCTCTAACAAGGAACTGCGATCTGTTATTGTCTGGTTTCAGGGTCGGAAGGAGATGCTCACTGGTCTTGGTCGTCATCCTGATGGCTCTGTTCTCACCCTTGTGGATGTTCCGTCTGAGAAGGACTTGATTCACGGTTTCTGGCCAATTAGCAGACCTTCCAAATCTTCTTCAGAGGCTTCTCAGGTTGTTGGTGAAATTGAAGTGGTTGTTGACAACACTTTTCTTGTCAGGGAGCTTCAAAGAGAACTTTTTAATAACTTTACCAAAGTTCTTCTAACCGTCGGGCTCCTTTTGTTGGTGCTGACGGAAATCATTCGTCGATCACTGGTCCAGCCTCTTGAGCATCTTCGGCAGAGTATGCTTGTTGCGGAACATTCCATTGAGGCAGACATCGTCGAAGATGACGAAGTCGATCGGCTTTTGCAGCTTCCCGCGCCAATTGCCAAAATGGCCTTCGATGAAATACGTGGAATGTCGAAAACCTTTAACAATCTTGTGCAGTCTGCCTGGCAACGTCAGAGCGCACTTCGACAGAGCGAGGAACGTTACCGAGAACTGGTTGAGGAATCTCAGGCTCTGATCATCAAGATGGATACATCTTTTGTCTGCATGTATGCCAATCCGGCTGTGGAAAAAATCACAAGACTAACCCCATCTCAAATTATCGGTCAAAAGGTGATTGATTTCATCCACCCTGCTGATATTAGAAAAGCCCGGGCAATACTGACCCGCTTTACTCTTGGGCATTTTGATAATGTCAACGTTGAAAACCGCATCATTGGTGCTGATGGCCATGTGACACATATGGCATGGACAATCAGTATTGCCTACGACTACTCAGGTGCTCCGATTTATTATCGGGCCATCGGCAGGGATGTCACGGCTGAGCGTATGACAGAGCGGAAGCTGAAAGAGAGTGAAGCCAGGTATCGCAGGTTGTCTCAGGAATTCGCAGCTGTTCTCGACGGCATTGTCGACTCTCTGGTGTTGCTTGCCCCAGACCTCAAAATTGTCTGGGGCAACCAGGGGGCCGCTCGGCAACTCAAACTACCCCCCGACGAAATAATCGGCAAAAGCTGTCGCCAGTTCTGGGCCTGTGACGACGCGAAGCCTTGTGATGATTGCGTTCAAAGTGTATTCCAGAGCGGCAAGCCCATCGAATATATGCGGACCGCAGCAGATGGCAGTGTCTGGGGCGTCAAGGGGTATCCTGTTTTTGACAACGAGGGCGAAGTTGTCAATGTTATCCAGATCGCCAGCGACCTGTCAGAAAAGATGCAGTTGCGAAAGGAGGTTGCACGAGCTGCACACCTGGCAGCCCTCGGCGGTCTTTCTGCGGGAATTGCCCACGAAATCAATAATCCGACCGGTCTCGTGTTGATGGCACTGCCATTTGTCAAAGATGCAATGCAAGACCTCTTGCCCTTAACCGATGATTATGTTGAGCAAAATCCCGGTTTGCAAATTGCCGGGTTGCCGTACGATACTTTCCGCGAGGAGATTCTGCAGACGATCGAGGATATGCAAGGGGGCGCCCAACGTGTGAAGCGTATCGTCGAAGACCTCAAGGACTTCTCCCGGGAGGAATTCTGTGATGAGGGTGAAGATATCGACCTCAACAAAATGGTCGAACAGGGGCTGCGTCTGCTGCAAAATATAATCAAAAACAGAACGGATCGCTTTATCCTAGAAGTGGAAGAGAACCTGCCGAAGGTTAAAGGTTTTTCGCAGCGACTGGAGCAGGTTCTGGTCAACCTGGTTCAGAACGCCTGCCAGGCTCTCGATTCCAGAGAAGAATCCGTGACTCTGAAAATTTATTTTGACGATGTTCGACAAAAAATATTACTGCAGGTCAGCGATGAAGGTTGTGGCATGCCAGAGAACTTGCTGGGTAAAATAACAGATCCCTTCTTCACGACGCGGCGTGAAGAGGGCGGAACCGGGCTGGGCCTTTCTGTTTCCACTCGTATCATCGAGGAGCACAACGGGATCATGAAGGTCAACTCGGAACCGGGCAAAGGCTCTGTCTTTACCGTGGAGTTACCAATCGCCAATGGAGAACACTCATGACTGTGGAAACATATCCTGCTCTGCCGGTATTACTGGTGGACGATGAACGTATATGGCTGAGAACGCTGAGCCTTGCCCTGCATCGTAATCTGGGTATTACTAACCTGATGACCAGTCAGGATAGCCGTGAAGCTCTGCCGCTATTGGCAAAGCAGAAGGCTTCTCTTGCAATCCTGGACATGACTATGCCTCATCTCAGTGGTCATCAACTTTTGGTGCAGATCAGGGAAGCTCATCCGGAAATTCCGGTCATTATTCTCACGGGCAGAAGTGAAGTCGAACTCGCAGTCGAATGCATGCGCGATGGTGCTTTTGATTATTTTATCAAGACCGAAGAGAATGAAAGGCTTTTTGCGGCAATCAGACGCGCCCTCGAAATTCGCGGCATCCA
>CAZXBD010000152.1:0-5214 GCA_964638305.1 uncultured Geobacteraceae bacterium
CATCGCCATGCGCGCTCTTGCCCTGGAGAAATTCCAGCACGCTGCGGTTGTCAGGCCGCTGCAAGTCGTCTGGTACCGGCGTGTCCTTCATCAAAGCAGTCGCTGCGCGATCCAGGTCGCTATCCGTTCTGCCAGACCATGGTGTTCCTTGAGCATATCTGTCCCATGACTTGATCCCGGGAGGATGTTCAGCTCTACTTTCTCGGACCCTTTCCATACAGCGGCAGTGATCTCTTTCAAGAACTCGTCATCTCGACAAGCCACAAACAGCCACCTCGCATCACTTCTATCGATTCCCTCAATGGAATTATCGCTGAAAGAACCGGGCGAGAGCATGACATACAGAGAGCCATAGCCGTTCATCCTACCCGCTTCAGTAACTTCCTCTCCACTGTAACTGGCGCCAACATAGCCAAATCGAGAATCGTCGAATCGAGTATCCGAACTTAGAAACTTTTGTGCCGCGATGACATCCAGCTCTGCATCCCAGATTTTCGGATCGGGGGATGTTTCGCCCGGTACGAAGCGGCCGAGATTTGTACTCTCACCATGCCCCCTCAGATCAAGCCGTAACGAGGCGATCCCTTTTGCTTGCAGGAATTCGGCCAGGTCGGCGTAGACACTACGCTCACCCGCTGCCTGATGGAAGAGAAGGACCGCAGGATATGGTGGTTTCGACAACGGCAATTGAAGATCGCCGACCAACTTCCAGCCGTCACTTTCGATCACCACCCTCTCAATGCCGGCGGCCGCAGACGGTTGTCCCGCGAGCAACGGACCACAGAAACAGCACATCAAAATGATGAGCAGACATTGTCTTTTCCGCTTAGCCATCCGAGACATGCGAATCCCAAATGTCTGGATAAAGCTCTTGAAAGGTCAACCAGGTATCTCGTTCAATTTCAGGATTGGTTGAACGAACAATATTCAGTGAAATTTGAAGGTTCTTGAGCGCGGTATCGAACTGGTTTTTAGAACAGCCATGCTCTTCAATCACCTCTTTTCGAAGCTGCGTGGTTTCCCAAGGCTCATTCCGAATTTTCTCAAAAATATACGCTGCCAAGGGATTCAGTTCTTCGATACATCTGTACGACGATGCAAAGTGAAAATCCCGCAAATATTCCGTGGTCATCAACACCGCAAATCCACCTTTGATTTTGCCATAGAAAATCTCACCTGGATACTCTGCCGGCAGACGATTCTTCCAGTTCCAAACGGCCGTAACCTTTTGGCCCCACCCTTTCTCGCCTTTCTGCTTTTCCGGCAAATCAATATGTTCCCAGAGCGAGGGCAGCTCAGTTTTCGAACTGTCGAATATCGTGCAGATCTTCAATTTCTGAATTAATAAACGGGCTGCTGCAAATGTTTTGATCACGAGTATTTCGCCAACGCCAGATTCATGCACTAGCTATGTTGCGCTCTTGCCGTGTGTGCCTTGCTTTGCAGGACGCGGCAGAAAGCGCGGCACCTCCTTGGCATACTCATCATACAGAGGCCCGAAACGAGCTGCCAGTTCCCGGTCTTCCAGGAGCGCGACCAGGAGGATCACTGGAATATATATGACGGCAATAACATACACAGCTAATACGTTTGTGAACATCGCTATGCTGAGCACTGCCAAGAACATTGCTACAAACCTCGGATGGCGCACTCTCGCGTAGATGCCACCGGTCACGAGTCGTCCGGGATTTCCTTCAGAGAGTTCCGCCAGTCCGAATACCATGGAATGGGGTGCTTGCCTGTAGACCAGTGCGTTGATGAAGGACGAGATTCCAAAGAGGATGCCAGATACCACCACAAGAGGCATCTTCACATCGAACCGAACGCTAAGCAGGGGCTCGCGCACATAGTACATGCCCAACATCACTGCCATGACGACCGCGCTTATCAAGGCAAACGCACCCACTGTACCCATACGACGCCAAGTGGGTGCCAACGGATGCAAAAGCAACCAGGCAACGAGAGTTGCGGGGACAGTGACCAGAGTAACCAATGCGAGATAATAGGTAACAGTCTCTATCAATGGTCGACTCCTAACCAATGATTCGATTTCCAGGCAGGGCTAGGTCCCCAGCAAGGATCGTGTCGGGTAAATTGCTATCGTGGGCAGCTCTAACTGCCTTCTCTCCAAGCACGAAACCCACCAAGAAGTGTCCCTCCGGAGCGACCATGGCGCTGGCCTCAGGTTTTAACCTGGCTGGAAGTTGAAAAGGCTTTCTGCCGCTTCCATATCTGCAGGACAATAAAAATGGCGAAGGACCCTGCCAATACCGTAAGACCATCATTGATAAGACCGGTTTTCGTGGACACCAGAAAGGAAGCCAGGTCGTCTGCAGCAAGGGATTGCCTGAACATCAGATTGCCAGCAAAATTTGACAGAATCCATGTTGCCCACCACGCTGGAAGAATCGAAGGCGTATAGAGTGAATCTGTTGCCGATTGGTTTTCGTCATCGCTACGGTTCCAGAGTTCCTTCATGATTTGATAGGGGCGAACCAGGTTGATAAACGGTACGAACCAATAGCCAACAGCCCAGCCAGGGGTGAACTTTGTTCTTCTCGATCCAACAAGGGTGAGATTCTTGTACGCCGCTTTCAACCAAACCAGCCATACCACCGCAGTCAGCACAAAGACCAGCGCCTGAATGAGGCCTACCCCTCCGTACAGAAAGTCGCTGAGATCCGCAGCAAAGTCTGAAACCTCTTCGCCGTTCTGAATCATCAACAAGAGGCGAAGCTGGGCGAAACCAGTTGCGAGACCGAGAGTGTCAGCGAAAACACAAGTCGCAAGTAGAATGAGCAGGGCCGCCCCGCGGGTGGACGCTCTTGCCAGGACTTTCGTGAGTTCGCCGTTGGTTTCCATTCAAGGTCTCCCTTCCTGTCTCTTGAGCCGGCCGCAGAAAACCACGCCTCTTTGCATTATCAGGTAACCGCCGGCGTTTACTGATCCCCAGCGCCACTTACAATCTCATCGATCACACCAAGGACAACCGCCTCTTTCGGACTCAAATAGTACCTGCCGTCATCTGTCATAGGGAACCATTCTTCGGGCAGCGAAGCTGTGCCACGCCACAGTTTCTCGTAACGTGCTCTATCAAGTCGATCGTAGGTGTATGGCTCACTGGAGTCATCCAGGTTTGTATGGACCATGATCACCGCGTTGTCGGATGAGTATCGCGAACCTGTGCCGGCCGCTAGAATCATTGCACCGGCCGAGTAGCAACCACCAATGGCCCAGGTGTTCACGGGCGCCTCGATGAGACGCATTGCATCGATGATTGCAAATGCGCTGTCGCCGTAGCCACCCTGCGTCAATAAATAAAGGTCAATAGGTTTCGTCGGATCCACTTCATTCAGATACATCAGCTTACTCACCACATGTTTTGCTGTGACGGCATTGACCGTGTTGGCGAGAAGGATCTTGCGCTGATGCAAGAGAGGATCGCCCGGATCGACCTGAAGACCTGCAGCCCCCGCCTCGATCTGTTCGTCAACATACTGTTCGAGTATGTCACTGAAATCCGGTTCCTGGCCTACACGCGAGGCCATCCATACAAAGGATGCCGCTTGGAGTACAAGGCTGCCGCCAAGTAGAATCGCGAAAATGCCTCCGATTGCAGCGATCAAAACGACCTTCTTGTCCATTGCGTCTCCGGACCTTACACCGGGTTAACCGGCCTGGCTTCCCTGAATACCGTGCTTCATTCCGCGGTAGAGTTCTCGGGATAAGAGCACACTCAGTACAACGCTTCCTATTTCCCAATCGAGCAGGGTTTCGGCTAGTACTGCCGTTACAGACGAGTACATGATGACTCGGATCGCGAGACCAAAGATTGCTTTTCCTGGCCAGGTGTGGGGTCTCAGATTTGCATAGGCTCGTACGGTTGAATGGTTGAGTTGATAGGTAAAGGCTGACAGAATCAACAAACCGAAGGCTGTGTCCCCGAGAGAAACTTCAGGGTCAAGCAGAAATTCAGCAACAGTAGCGCCAGCGCTAAGCACCAAGAGGGCAAACAGCAGATACCACCCTCTTTTATGCGCGTGCTGGAGCAGCCAATCTGCGATTAATGCGCCTGTCGTTGAAATCACTGCCGCGGCTGCCCGATAGGTTGTGACTCTAAGGTCTACGGTGCCAGCTAGAGCGAGCAGAAGAATACCGCTGCTGATCACATTGAGCAGAATCCAGGCTAGGGAGACTATTCTGGCCCGATTCATGATTCCCTAGTCCGCCCAACGTATCGGCGTTGAGCGGCACGTCCGCTGAAATGCCGGGTCAGGCCGCTGAGGGAAAGACATTTCTGATTCCTCGGGTTCTGAGAAAGACTGCGGCTCCTAGCCAGAGGACGAAGTGTAGAAATAAAGACGAGAGCATGAAGAATAAAACCAAGAGGTCCATGGTGGTAGGTGATGATTGGCCTGCCGGGAACCACGCTGTGAGGGCCGCAACAATACAAATGTTAAGAGCACTGAGGTCGGCCATGAGCTCCAGACCAATAACCTGGGCACCAGTCGTAGTTTTGCGCTCAAGCAACTGATTCATCAAATCGGCCCAACGTGTTGCAGGTAACCTGCGGCGGTGTGTCGGCACGGGCCTGGCTGCTACAACCTGACGGCTCCCAGGCGGCGATCACGTTGCTCCTGACATCGCGGTACTTTGGCATGCCCTTGAAAAACCCAAGCGTGGCATGGGAGCCTTGATCGTAATATTTATCGAGATGGTATAGCCGTTCATCTGGACCGACCTCTCCAAGCTCGTGTGCAATTGTGTTGGTAATATCGTAGCTACCCAGTGAATATCTGAATAGTTCATTGCCTTCAGGATCCAGGATAGTGAAAACGAGGTATACCCGACGTTCGCCTGATGGCATGCGCAATTTTCCCTGATTCTGCTAGTTCGATCGCGCTCGAGTAGGTCTTTTCGAGATCGACTTCGGTTTCGTCGGCCCAGGGGGCCGCGATGTAGAGAAAGTGGAGCAGCACGAGGGGCAGTAGGGTTCTCACGTAACGCACACCTGACGTTTCGGCGTTGAGCTGCGGCCGCTGGCGCGGGCGTGACAGCAGGCTGTCAGTTCCAATGACCTGTTAGCCAGTTGCATTAGCACGAGCATATCGCAAGAGCAGTAAGGCTGCGCCTAGCAATCCTGCAGCAGTGCAACTCAAGTGCAGCACAGTCATACTTACAAAACCCATCATGTGCCCAGTTGCACCCCATGGC
>CAZXBD010000153.1:0-2657 GCA_964638305.1 uncultured Geobacteraceae bacterium
TTTTCATACAGCGAGCGGCCCCTTCACCACCAGGAGATGGTGCGGTCAGATGGTAAGCGTCACCTGTCGAACCGTACCCGGCAACTTCGCCGTAAATCTTGGCTCCGCGCTTTTTGGCTGCATCGTACTCTTCGAGGATGACAACGCCGGCGCCTTCGCCCATAACGAAGCCGTCTCGGTTTTTCTCGAAAGGACGGCTCGCGGCCTGCGGATCATCATTACGCGTAGAGAGTGCTTTCATAACCGAGAAGCCGCCCATGGCGAGCGGGCAGATTGTCCCCTCTGTCCCTCCGGCAATAACAGCATCGGCGTCACAGCGTTGAATCATGCGAAAAGCGTCGCCAATCGAATGCGTGCCTGTAGCACAGGCAGACACCGGCGCAAGATTGGGCCCTTTGGCACCACACTTTATGGAAATCTGGCCACCGGCCAGATTGATAATCGTCATCGGAATGAAAAAGGGGCTGATTTTGCGGTAGCCACCCTTGGAACAGGCGTCTGAATATCTCTCTATGGCTGGCAGACCTCCCATCCCGGAACCGACCACAACACCGACACGTTCTGCGTTGTCATCATTGATTTCCAGACCGGAATCAGCAAGTGCCATATCAGCCGCACCAAGAGCATAATGGATAAAGAGGTCCATCTTGCGGGCCTCTTTCTTGTCAAAAAACTCTTCTGCGGGAAAATCAGTGATCTCACCGGCAAATTTAACCGGGAAATCAGAAACATCAAAACGGGTGATTGGTCCGATACCGGAGCGACCATTGGTCAGGGCATCCCAGTTTTTCTCAATTCCGGTACCCAAGGGGGATGTAATTCCCAAGCCAGTGACAACAACTCTACGCATAAGGCCTATGTACTCCCAACACAAAACCAGCTCCCGACAACCAATAAAGGCTGCCGGGGCAGATTCTGTTATAAACGATAACCGTAGCGGTAAACTGCGGTTATCAAAAATTTAGGAATTTTCGCCGATATAGTCGATGGCGTTTTGAACCGTCTGGATTTTTTCGGCATCTTCATCAGAAATTTCGATGTCGAATTCTTCTTCAAGAGCCATGACCAGTTCTACAGTATCCAAAGAGTCAGCACCCAGATCGTCCATGAAAGACGCTTCCGTAGTCACCTGGTCTTCATCAACACCCAACTGCTCTGCAACAATCTGCTTGATACGCTCTGCAACACTTGCCATTTTATTTTCCTCCTTCTTGGTTTCGATCCGATCTATGACCGGCTCATTTATGATTTACGATAATACCCCTGTGGGTTTACATATACATGCCACCATTGACACCGAGCACCTGACCGGTGATATAGGATGACTGGTCTGAAGCCAGGAAAAGAACCGCATTTGCGACATCTTCTGCCTCGCCAGGACGCCCGAGTGGAATCTGCTCAGTCATGGCTTGACGGGCCTTGTCAGTCATGTCCTCAGTCATTTCTGTCACAATAAAACCTGGAGTAATGGCATTGACTGTCACGTTACGACGGGCCAGCTCACGAGCGACGGACTTTGTCAGGCCGAGCAAACCGGCCTTGCTGGCACAGTAGTTCGCCTGTCCGGCATTGCCCATTTCACCAACCACAGAGGACATGTTGATAATACGTCCCGATCTCTGTTTGCTCATAACTTTTGCCACGGCGCGCGTGCAAAGGAAAGCCCCTTTAAGATTTGTATCAAGGACAGCATCCCAATCATCATTTTTCATCCGTAACAACAAACCATCACGAGTAATGCCAGCGTTGTTGACAAGGATATCAACCTGTCCATATGTTGCGATGGCTTGTTGAACAAGATTGTTGGCATCCTCTTCCAGAGCAACATCTCCAACAACGGCTAAGGCATCACCGCCTTGAACTTTGATCTCGGCAATCAGTTCGTCCAGAGCTTCGACGTTGCGAGCGGACGCAACAACTCTAGCGCCTTGTGCGGCAAGTGCAAGGGCAATTACACGACCGATACCACGTGACGCTCCCGTGACGATAGCAACTTTATCAGACAACATATTTCAATACCTCTTGCAGTTATCAGCCAAGGGCGCTTATATCAGCCACGTTCTGCACATTCTGGATAGTACTGCCCTTTGCCATGCGTTTGACCAAACCGGACAAAACCTTACCCGGGCCAACCTCGACATAACGATTGATGCCAAGATCGACCATGCATGCAATCGTCTCCTGCCAACGGACCGGCGCACTTACCTGCTGAACCAGCAAATCGCAGACACGAGCAACGTCCCGGTTCGCTTTGGCTTCTACGTTGGTAATGACCGGAAAAGACATTTCATTTACAGAGACATGTGAGAGCACCTCTGCCAGACGTTCTCCGGCAGGAACCATCAAGCTGCAGTGGAAAGGAGCGCTGACCGGCAGTATCATGGCTCTTTTTGCGCCCTTCTCCTTGGCCAGATCTATTGCCCGTGCAACCGCCTCACTGTGTCCGGCAATCACCACCTGCCCGTCACTGTTGTAATTGGCTGGTGAAACGACCTGTCCCTGCGCCGCATCGTTGCAGACAGTGTCGAGAGCGTCAAGGTCGAGACCCAGAATCGCCGCCATGGAGCCGGTACCGACAGGCACGGCCTCCTGCATGAACGTCCCCCGTTGACGAACCGTACGAACCGCATCCGCAAAGGTCAGGGCACCGGCACAGA
>CAZXBD010000154.1:0-1500 GCA_964638305.1 uncultured Geobacteraceae bacterium
TCTTTGTATCTTTCCGGCCGGTATCACCCCATCCGCGCGTGCCAACAAGTATATATAAAGATTGTCCATATACTTCATGACGTTCGGATTGTTGTTCCATCCCGGCATCACACCGATTTGGCCTTTGTAACCGTTGGTGACCACATCAACGAATCTCGCTTTGTCGATCTCCTTGAGCTTTGCCGTCAAGCTCGGGGCAAACGAGCTTCCGTTACCATCCAGACCATGGCAAACCTGGCATTGGCTAAAGGCTCGAAAACCGCGTGTTAAGAAGACGTCGATCTTACAAGGTGCTTTGCCCGCCTCGCCTTCGTTATCGCATTTGACGTGGTCTGCATAGGGTGTTTCTCCTTGCGACTCGGCCGTTTGACCAGGATTGGGGGCAGCCGACAATATCCCAAAAATCGTTACCAACCCAAGAAACCTTGAAACTTGTGACGCCACGCTCTTATCTCCTCCATTGGGGTTTATCAGATGATGCCTGTCGAGTACGTCTGTTGACGCGCCATGACTATTCTGCCCTGCGCAAAAAAAAACCTGCCCTCGTGGTGAGAGCAGGTCATAATCGTAGTCAAGGAGTTATGGCAGTGCAAACACGGTCAGGGAGCCGCCAAGTTGGGTGTGCTTCGACAGCCCTTTATAGGCCCCGACTGCGCCCAGTCCCTCGGAGTCGCCTTCGAGACCGGCGGCCATACCAATACCGGCCCAGCCACCTATGCCGGAGAGTACTGCGACGTATTGTTTACCTTTGTACATATAGGTGTTGACATTTCCGATGATGCCCGACGGTGTCTTAAAGCTGTAGAGCTCCTTACCCGTCTTGGCGTCGATTGCCTTGACATAACCTTCCAGGGTGCCGTAGAACACGACATCACCTGCGGTTGCCAGCGCTCCACTCCATACCGAGAAGCGCTCGGGAATCGACCACTTGATCTTACCGGTGGCTGCGTCCCAGGCGATAAAATTTCCAAGGTTCTCTGTGCCGTCGCCGGTCACCTTGCCCGCGGGAAACATGCTCAGGGTTGCACCAACGTACGGCTGACCCGCTACGTACTCGACCTTGAAGGGCTCGTAATCCATGCACACATGATTGGTCGGCACATAGAAGAGTCCGGTTCGCGGTGAGTATGCGGCCGGTTGCTGATCCTTGGTACCCAAAGCAGCCGGGCAGATGTTTTGAGTGTTGACATCCTCACCGCCGGCTTCCGTGCTGTATTTCGCGACAACCTGCGGTCGCCCGGTTTTCTTATCCACATGCGTTGCCCAGTTGACCGCCGGATCGTATTTCTCGGCCACTAACAGTTCACCGTTGGTCCGATCGAGGGTGTAAGCAAAACCGTTGCGGTCGAAGTGCACCAGGGCTTTACGTTTTTTCCCGCCGATCTTGAGGTCCGCCAAGATGCTTTCGTTGATCCCATCGTAGTCCCATTCGTCATGAGGTGTCATCTGATAGACCCACTTGGCCATACCAGTGTCGGCGTCGCGTGCGAAGAGTGTCAT
>CAZXBD010000155.1:0-2517 GCA_964638305.1 uncultured Geobacteraceae bacterium
AGCGCGAAAGCGATGTCGGTCGCAACGGGAATGGCCCAACCATCCAGGGCAACGGGATCACTCCAGTTCATCCAGATATAGATCGCGGCAGGTATGACCATACCCCCGAGAGCACCAACGCCTGGTAAGACTATTTGTGAACCAGATGACAGTTCTCCTTCCACGACTTCTCGTTTTATTTCAAGCCCAACTAGGAAGAAGAACACGGCCATTAAACCATCGTTGACCCAGAGCAGAAGGGGCTTGCTGATTGATAAGGCGCCCACCTGAACTGCGACGGTTGTATCCAAAAGTTCGCTATAGAGGCCTGCCAATGTAGAATTTGCAGCAAGCATTGCAATTATGGCGGCAGTTAACATCAGGATGCCGCTTGCCGACTCCAGTTTCATGAAGTCGCGGACGGCCGACGTAATCGGTGACAGATTATTTTGCTCAGTCATAAGGCCTGATGTTGCAGATAATTAGGGTATTAGGCAAGACGCTGAATGTTCGAAGAACAAATACCGGACGGGAACTTCTGCACTGCGTTTATGATCTTCAGAGGAATCTCGGGAATGTCGCTTTCTGGCCGAAACACGTCCTACATGCTTTTCTAATATTCGATTTCTCTAACAGGCAATTGTCGACCCGAGCAGAAGTACAGTCTCTTAGAGGGAAGGTCTGAAATAAAATGTAAAGCTATCACTCAACGTTTGTCATCAACCCGACAACGATCCGTTCTTTCCGAATCTTCAGCACAGAAGGCTCAATTTATTCGAAATGTCTCGGTACAACAGGTAACGGGTACACGCCGCCATTTCGGCGGTCGTGTACCCGTTACAGTCTCACCCGATGGAGTGCGAGCCTCCTATACGCACAGACCGACTAGGGTTCGAAACCGTCTGACAACGTTTTCAAGAAGGCGACAATCGCCGCTTCTTCAACCGCCGTCAGCCCCAGATCGCCCAGCTCGTCTGTATTGACGTTCTCCGCGACCTCGGGTGCAGGCCAGCAGTCCGCAGCCAGTGCTTGCTCTTCTGTATAAGCACCATCGCAGGTAAGTTTGACGTCCCGCGTATTATAGAAATGCACGATGCCTTCCAGGGTCTTGAAATAGCCGTTATGCGCGTAAGCCTTGACGACGTCGTCACCGTCCGGCCGCAGGTCGACGTTACGCAAGGTGGGAACCTTTTGCTTACCATCGTTCTCAGCCGCGAGATCCGCATAGTCTTCCCTTGTCGCGAGGAAGCCTCCCAGACCTAAATCAACAAAATCCGGATCGACGTCATACACAGGATTTTCCGGATTCTTCGGGACACCCAGGTTGTCGAAAGTGTAATCGGTGAACAGCGCCTGCTTGCCATTGCTGATGTGGCAGCGGTGGCATTGGCCTTTGCCACGGAAAAGGGCAAAACCGCGCTGTTCCTGTTTGCTCAATTTAGCTCCTCCTCCAAAGGTTTGATCGTACTTGGAAGAGAAGGCATTCACCTCCGGTGAATCCTCATAGGCCGCGATTGACAAGGCGATCTTGTCATAGTCCATGTCGACTTTTATCTGGTCTGCGACGCTTAAAGCGACAGATGCGCCTTCTGTGGCGCAAACGGTGCCCACGTCAACCGGCCAGGTGATATCGCAGGCTTCGTCACCCCAGACCTGCTCGAAGGATACCGGATAATCCTCGGGTATAATGGGCGTACACACCCTGTTGACCACACAGGCTTTATCCGGCAAGGCCTGTTCAACCGGATTCAGAAAAGGCCCCTGAGCTTGATCAGCCGCCGGGTTTCCGAGTGTTTCGCCCGTAGCACGTCCATCCCAGAAATTTCCGCCGACAAAGGTCCCTTTGTCGTTAAAGAAAACCGGGCTGGGTGTGGCATAGGCTGAGGTGGGTGGCTTGCGGTCGCCGAACTTACCTGGGATCGAGCCTTCGTATACCGCACCCCCTGCATTTATATCCGAATCCGGTCCGGTCCAGCCCCAGTCGGGGTCGTGACAGGAAGCACAGGACTGGTTCTGGTTAATAGAAAGATTTATGTCAAAGAAAATCGACTTACCCAGCTGTTCTATCGGCATTAAAATCGCTGCATACGCGCTGCTGGTTGCTGCAGTGGCCGCGAGAATCGCGGCAGCCGTTAATGTTGTGACAGACTTCATTGGACACCTCCTTTGCTATTTGTACCCACTTGCTGACACTACAGGGCGAATGGAAATCTATATTCCATACAGCTTCATTGACATTTATCAGTTAGAGGCTCGAACTAGACACATGTTCATTGCGTCAGCGCGATCTTAGTTGTGCAAGATGACAATCGTATTAAGCCTGTGTTTCGGCACGTTGCACTAAAAAACCCGCTGACTTCCGAATTAAGGCGTATCTATGAATGAATGTCAGCTTTTTCATATGAACTTGCCCTGCGTTGGTCATCAATGAAGGGCAGGAGTTGTTAAGGGTTGTAAGACACCTGCCCTCAGCCGCAGGCCTGTCAGCCTAAACGAGAGCTCAACGGGCAGGTGTCTTACAAGCCTCGAGGGAGGAAA
>CAZXBD010000156.1:0-2230 GCA_964638305.1 uncultured Geobacteraceae bacterium
GTATATTCTAGGATGATTGTTATTATTTCGCTCTTGGGTCTCATACTAATTGCATTGTCCTCAATATTGGGGCCATCGGACCTACTCAATGGGCATTACCTCCCTTTTACTCGAGACGAGAATCATGCGGAGGCAAAAGCAAAACAGGCACAAGTTGAGGAGACCGACTTCGGGGATCAAAAAGACAAGATAAAGGAAGAGCCAGAAAACTTAGATGACAAGGCTCTGATCGCGCCAGAAAGTATATCTTCGACAGAGGACTTACCCGAGGTGTATGAAAGCATAGCATCCTTGGCCAATATTCGCGAGAGACCCACCATTGACTCTCGAATAATTGCAAAAATTCCTCGCGGAAAGGAAGTCAGTGTAGTTGGAAAGGACAGCGAATGGGTGATGTTGAAGCTAGACAATGATAGTATCGGTTGGATTCATCGAAGTCTCATACGAAAAAGGTCGGCTAACACTGACAGTTCAGAAGTTGCGCAGTAGAATTATTCTTCTCCTCCCTCGCGGTTTCATGTTTCTGCAGGGCAAAGTGCAAGCGCGATGATCTGAAGTCCAAACTGGCCCCCTGGACTGTGAATTACATACTTTAATCCACACTCTTGCCTTTTTAGGCTAGGCACCACATTGAGTGTTGAGGTTCCTAGTGGTGAAAGTGTGAATTAAGGGATTCACACTTCGCTACTTCCCCTCCAATATTGACAACAATGCACCCGAGAGGGTACCAACTTCTATTGACATAAGTGTCTTCCGCTTTAACTTGTAAAGACATCGGTTTTTGCATCAGCACTAACCTGCAAACCGAGCAAACGCTCGGCGTGAAGTTCCCATCTTCCTTTCGGGAAAAGGTGATGAAGGACAACGGTGGTTCCATCGAGCGGTCAAAAGCAAAGGTAACGATTAATCGCAAATAACAGACTTAATTGAGAGGATAAGGAGAAAACGTGAAAAGAGTAACTTCTTTAATTGTCATAGGTATCCTTAGCGCATTTCTCTGGTCTATAGCCCAGCCGGTCAAGAGTGCTGAAATGGACGACCGGCAGGCCATGGACATCCTGCAGAACATGGCCAGGACCCTTGCTGAGGCAAAACAATTCAGCGTTACCCTGCGCAGCAGTTATGACGCGCCCCAGGAAAACGGGCAGATGATTGAGTTCGGGGCGGTGCGCGAAATCCAGGTCAAGCGGCCCGATAACCTGCGAGTCGATGTGGAGCAAAGTGACGGAGACCAGCGTATACTGGTTTTCGATGGTAAACAGATCCTCTTCTACAATGTCACTGAAAACGTCTATGCCAAGGCCGAAAAAGTCGGCAGCGTTGATGATGCTGTCAATTACATTGTCGGTGTCCTGAAGACCCCACTGCCGTTGGCCAGGATGTTCCGGACAAACTTCTCTGCCGAACTGGAGCAGCTGGTTGAAGAAATTGATTATGTCGAACTGAACATGCTGACCGATGTGCCAACCGACCACCTTGCCGTTCGCACCAGGGATGTTGATTTCCAGATATGGATTGCCCAGGGTAAAGAGCCGCTACCAAGGCGGATCGTCATAATATACAAGAACACCAAGGGCGAGCCGCAGTTCCGGGCCGATTTTTCAAACTGGAATCTTTCCGCCAAAGGTGTCAAAGGGCCATTCACCTTCACCCCGCCTAAAAATGCCGAACAGATCCCGTTTATTGTCCGTAACCGTTCAGAAGCGGGCATCCCCGCCCAGGAAGGAGGTGCAAAATGAAAAGCAGGTATCCATTTGTACTGATAGCAGTCATATTTGTTTTTTGCATGACAACCTTTATGGCCAGCATGGTTGAAGCCCGCGGCGGCAGGGGTGGTGGCGGCAGGGGCGGCGGTGGTTTCTCACGCGGCGGTCCAGCAAGAAGCGGTGGATTCTCCTCGCGTCCAGCAAGACAAAGTCGAGTGAGCCAGACACCACGACAGGAAACCCGACGGGAACAACCGCGTGTCCAAGATAGAGATCGTGATGATCGGCAGGAACATCGTGATGAAATCCGGGAAGACCGCCAGGAACACCTTAAAGATGCACGCGAAGATCGTCAGGACTTCATTGATGATGAAAGGGATGATTACTATGATAACCATCATCATTATGGCGGTGTAGCCTTTGTAACCTATGCTCCATGCTCGACCACCGTGGTTATAGGCGGTTCAACTTACTACCATTGCGGTTCGACCTGGTATTCACGCGGCTATGAGGGCGGTGACGTA
>CAZXBD010000157.1:0-1897 GCA_964638305.1 uncultured Geobacteraceae bacterium
TACCAGCGTTTGAAAGACTCCACATCCATGGGGCTCAGCTTCCAGACCTTTCTTGGATCATCCATGCGGGCCTGAAAACGGCGTTCCTGCTCCTCCATGCTGGTGTCAAACCAGTATTTGATGAGCTGGATGCCCGATTCAACCATCCAGCGTTCAAACATCGGTGCTTCCTCCAGGAAGCGCTTGTACTGATCTTTGGTGCAAAACTTCATGACGCGCTCGACACCGGCACGGTTGTACCAGCTGCGGTCAAACAGCACGACCTCTCCGGCCGCAGGAAAACGCCGGATATAACGCTGCCCGTACATCTGGGTTTTCTCCCGCTCAGTCGGCGTAGGCAGGGCCTCCACCCGGAACACACGGGGGCTGACTCTCTCGGTGATCCGTTTGATGACACCCCCTTTACCGGCTGCGTCACGACCCTCGAAGACGACAACAATCTTGAGCCCCTTCTCTTTGACCCAGTGCTGCAGATTGACCAGCTCGGCATGCAGCTTGAACAGCTCCGCTTCGTACTCCTTTCTGGAAAGCTTGGCTTCGTGCGCATGATTGGCATTATCAAATTTTTTCTTGGCCTTGGATTTCTTCTTTGCCATGGGTTTTTCTCCTAAATAATTGAGGGGCCGGGGAGTTTTTCCAACACCGCTTGACCCGTGAAAATAAACTTAAAAATTGAGTCAAAATAACTCCCCACACTAAGAAGCCACAGCGTAATCCGCCGCCAGTTTCTCTATCTCCTGCCGGTAACGTTCATAATCCGGGGATTCCTCCGGGCTGTAATTAAGATTCTTATATGCCCCTGTTATGCGTGTAAAAAAATCTCTTGTGTCATCCTTATCTTTAAACCGATATTCTGTCTCTATGAGTCCTTTTAGAAACTGGAAGCTCTTTTGCTGGCGTTCAAGGGACATGGACGCATCGACAGCGTCGAAAGCGTCCTGCTGTAAAAAGACCATGTCGAGCAAGGTGGCCTTTTGCCATAAAATATAATCTTCGGTACTGATTCCCTCCTCGCCGGTAACTTGCATCATCTGGTAGATGGAATCACCCCGGTGAAACAGTTCTTGCATGGCTTTGACGTCGCTAGCCCACTCAGCGCCAAAATTTTCAGTGAACCAGTCCTTCAATTGGTCCAGATAACGGGACCAGGAGATCAGGGGATCAATGGCCGGATAAAAACGCTTGTAAGCCCGATCATAGGAAAGGCCCAGAAAGGTTTTGACCGTGGCCAGGGTTGCCTGGGTAACCGGCTCCTCAAAGTTTCCGCCGGCCGGCGAGACGGTTCCAATCATCGTGAGGCTGCCGATCGATTTGTCCGGACACTTGATCACACCGGCCCGCTCGTAAATACTCTTGATTGAGGAATCTAAATAGGCTGGAAAGGCTTCTTCACCGGGGATTTCCTCCATCCGCCCGGAGGTCTCACGCATGGCCTGGGCCCAGCGGGAAGTAGAGTCCGCGATCATAAGTACATTATAGCCCATTTGTCTATAGTATTCGCCCAGTGTAATCCCGGTATACATGGAAGACTCTCGCGCCGCCACAGGCATAGAGGACGTGTTGCAGATTATAATCGTACGGTCCATCAATGAGCCGCCGGTGCGGGGATCTTTGGTTTCCGGAAACTCCTTGATGGTCTCAACGACTTCGCCGGCGCGCTCTCCGCAGGCGGTCACAATCACAATGTCCACCGTCGAAAAGCGCGAGATCAGGCTTTGCAGCACGGTTTTGCCGGCGCCAAACGGGCCGGGGATACAGGCCATTCCGCCCCGTGCAATCGGAAAAAATGTGTCGATGATGCGGGTTGTAGTGGTCATCGGCTCGGTCGGATATAGGCGTTCTGCATAACGCCGACGGATCATGGCCTCAGGTATGGGACGTCGAACCGGCCACGACT
>CAZXBD010000158.1:0-8632 GCA_964638305.1 uncultured Geobacteraceae bacterium
TCGGCGGTGTCGCCAACCTCATAAAAAAGCACAACCTGCTCAGCGTGGTTGATCCAGTGATGATAGCCAAAGGGGGCACGGCGCTATTGAAACAGGATGCGGTTGAAGCGGTACGCGGTGAGCTATTGCCGCACACCTACCTGCTGACACCCAACATCCCGGAGGCGGAGGCGCTGACCGGGTCGAAAATAACAACCCTTGAAGAGATGGAAGAGGCGGCAAAAAGATTACAGGCTATGGGGCCAAGGCATGTCCTGCTCAAAGGCGGACACCGCGAAGGAGACGCCATCGACATTCTGCTCGCGGGGCAATCTGTACATAAGCTGGCAGCGGAGCGCATCGACACAACCAGTACCCATGGTACAGGTTGTTCATATTCGGCGGCCCTCGCCACCCTGCTTGCCCAGGGGAATCCGCTGACAAAAGCCGCAACCGCAGCCAAGCTCTTTATCAATGAAGCAATTCGTCAGGCGGTCCCATTAGGTGGAGGCCACGGCCCGATAAACCATCTTGCCGGTGCTAAAGCAGTACGCGATATGGATCGAGGGGCGAAAAGAGAGTAAAACCTAAAGAAGCAAAACAAACTTTAAAACTATAAATTGCAGGCTTTTTCCTGTCTATCCTGCATATCCATGTGAATTAAGGTTTTTACTTTAGCAACCACTATCTGACAGGGATGGGCAGGATAGACCGGATGATTAAACCCAAGAGCGGCTAAACATTCCGGTTAACTATAGAGAAGAGGATTCATGAAAACACAGAGTACATTCACTCAACTCGAACTTGCCCGCCAGGGCGTTATCTCTGACAAGATGAAACAGGCCGCTGCGGCGGAGAACGTCGACCCGGAAGTCTTGCGTCAACGCATTGCTGAGGGCACAGCGATCATCTGCCATAACAACAAGCACACCAATGGTGTTCCGCTGGCCGTCGGCAAGGGTTTGCGCACCAAGGTCAATGCCAATATCGGCACCAGCAAGGACGACACCAGCATCGACAAAGAGTTGGAGAAAGCCCGAGTGGCAGTGGCGGCCGGAGCCGACGCCATCATGGACCTTTCAACCGGTGGACCGATTGATGAAATCCGTAGCGCGATCATCAATGAGACTTCAGCCTGCATCGGCTCGGTCCCGCTCTACCAGGCGGCGGTTGATACGGTAACCCGCAAGGGTAAGGCGATGGTCGATATGACTGCTGACGAGATCTTCGATGGCATCGTCAAGCATCTCGAGGACGGTGTTGACTTCATCACCGTACACTGTGGTGTAACCAGAGCGACCGTTGAACGGATGGACAACGAAGGCCGCATTATGGAGGTCGTCTCCCGCGGTGGTTCCTTCACCGTCGAATGGATGACCCACAATAACGCTGAGAATCCCTTGTTCGAGCATTTTGATCGACTACTGGAAATCGTCAAACCTTACGATGCCACCCTTTCTCTCGGTGATGGCTTCCGTCCCGGCTGTCTGGCCGACGCTACCGATCGTGCCCAGATCCATGAGCTGATCCTGCTCGGCGAGTTGACCCAGCGTGCCTGGAAAGCTGGCGTACAGGTAATGATCGAAGGTCCTGGTCACGTTCCCCTGAATCAGATTGAGATGAATATTCAGCTCCAGAAGCGCCTCTGTCACGGTGCGCCCTTCTACGTTCTTGGCCCGTTGGTCACTGACATCGCCCCCGGCTACGACCACATCACCTGCGCCATCGGCGGCACCCTTGCTGCAGCGGCCGGTGCCGACTTCCTCTGCTACGTTACTGCCAGTGAGCATCTGGCTCTGCCAACGGTTGAAGATGTTCACGAGGGAGTTATCGCCTGCCGCATCGCCGCCCACGCTGGCGATATCGTCAAAGGCGTGTCCGGTGCCATGGAGAAGGACATCGCCATGGCGAAATGCCGCAAGGAACTCGACTGGGAAGGTCAGTTTGCTCTCGCCATGGACCCCGAAAAAGCCCGTCGCATACGCGCCGAGTCGGGTGTTGATGAAGAACACGGTGCCTGCACCATGTGCGGTGAGTTTTGTGCTTATAAAGTAATGAATGAAAGGAAGACTGTGGCGAGTAGCGAGTAGCGAGTAGCGAGTAGCGAGTAGCGCGACAAGCCAACGACCTCTTCGTTCAGGTCAAGCTCTTTTGAAAATCTTTGCTAGACAAAAAGGGGCCGCTTCAATCAGAAGCGTCCCCTTTACTATATTAACCCTAAGATTTTTCGCGCCACACGCCACGCGCTACATTTTCCCCTACTCCCCTAAATAAGTGTACGACACCAGCATCTTGTCCAGCAGTTCAATAAAATGGCTGGTCTCTTCGAATGAAACCTTACGTGAAGCAACCCGCTTTTCCAGCGCATCACGGACTTGCTTGAGGATTTCTGGACCCTTGTACTGAACGTACTTGAGGCTCTCCCAGGTCGCGTCCCCCTTGATCACCGTGTCGATTTTGTAACTGGTCTTCTTGTTGAAAGTAATATGCACGGCGTTGGTGTCCCCAAAGAGGTTGTGCATGTCACCGAGGATTTCCTGGTAGGCACCGATCATGAAAAAGCCGATGTAATAATCTTCATCACCCGTCACCTTGTGCAGCGGCAGAAACTTGGTGCGACCGTTCTCACCAACGAAACTGCTCACTTGACCATCGGAATCACAGGTAATGTCGGCAATGGTTGCCATGACGTCGGGCTTCTGGCTGAGCCTCTGCAACGGCATGATCGGGAAGAGCTGGTCGATCGCCCAGGAATCGGGAACTGACTGGAAGAGTGAAAAATTGGCAAAGTAGGTTTGTCGCAGACTCAGCTGAAAAATCTGCAAATCTTCAGGGACATCCCGCATCCGTTCGACTATGCCGTTGATCTTGATGAAAATCTTGTTACAGAGCCATTCGGCCAAGGCCCGGTCGTGCAGGGTCAGGTAACCGAGACTGAAAAGGCTTGCCGCCTCCTGAATCAACTGCAATGTGTCGTGGTAGTCCTCGCGCACTGAGTGGCGGTCGAGACTCGTATAGATATCGTGCAACTTCTTGACCGTTGGGGAGAGTTTTATTGCATCCTCAAGCACATCATCGTAATCAGGCAAGGCATTCTGCGTGTTGGTATTAAGGATATTGGTAATCAGTACCGAATAGTGAGCGACCAGTGCGCGCCCCGACTCCGAGATAATGTTCGGACAGGGCACCCCGGCCTCGTCACAGATATTTTTCACCTGGTAGATGACATCATTGGCATATTCATCGACAGAATAATTGGCGCTGGAAAAGTAACTCGACTTCGAACCGTCATAATCAACGCCCAGGCCGCCGCCAACGTCGAGGTACTCAAGGCCAACCCCCATTTTTTTCATCTCGACATAGATCCGGCTGCCCTCGACCAGAGCATTTTTGATCTTGTCGATCTTGGTGATCTGGCTGCCGATATGAAAATGCAGCAGTTTTACCTGGCCAAGAAGGTCATGTTCCTTGAGTAAATCAATGGCGGCAAGTAATTCCGAAATCTTCAGGCCGAACTTGGCGTCACTGCCTCCAGAGGTTGACCATTTGCCGGTCCCTTTCGCCGAGAGTTTGACACGAATGCCCAGTTTTGGGACGATCCCGATCTTTTCCGACAGAGCAATGATCTTCTCCAGTTCGAAAAGTTTCTCGACGACAATGGTAATGTCATAACCAATCTTGTTGGCGTAAAGGATGGTCTCGATAAAATCATTATCCTTGTAACCGTTACAGATAATCGGCAGTTCCTTGCCGGTTGCGAAAGAAATGGCAGCGACCAGTTCCGGTTTGGAGCCAACCTCGAGACCGATTTTGTGTTTCTTGCCGAACTCGGTAATCGCTTCAACAACCTGCCGCTGCTGGTTGACCTTTATCGGATAAAAGGTCTGATAGCCGGCCGGATAATCATTCTCTTCGATGGCGTTGTTAAAAGCTCGATTGATAGCATCAATACGACCCTTAAGCACATTCATGAAACGAATAAGAATCGGAGGATTAATCTTGCGTTTGATGAGATCATCAACCAGAGCCCGCAGGTCGATGGAATACTTGGAATGTGGCGATGGATGGACACAAACATGCCCTTTGCGGTTGATGGAGAAGAAGCCATCGCCCCAGTTGTCAATATTGTAGATTTTTTCAGAACTTTTAATCGACCAACGTTCCATATTCACCGCCTAAAAGAATGGGATGCACTGCATAGAAAAAATTCAGGTACCAGGTTCGACAAAAACACTTTTAACTCAAAGTGAAAGGTGAAAGGTAAAAAGAGCTGGCTACAGGCTCAAACAATGCAGGCCCTTTGCGTCTTGTCCTTTTCCCTTTTCCCTTTTCCCTTTTCCCTTTGCTCCTTTTCCCTTTGCTCCTTTTCCCTTTGCGTCTTTGCGTTACGCTTTAAATCTACTTCCCTTTTGGAATTAACAGCCTCGTTATTTCAAGAGAGTCTCCCCCTAAAATCATCATAAGTAAAGCTACGCACCACTTCCAGCTTTCCGGTCTCCGGCTCATATGTACAGAGGTGCGGATGTTGGATCCCATTAAAAGTGGTGGTCTTAACCATCGTGTAGTGGGCCATATCGAGGAAGGCCAGCCGATCTCCGGTTTTTAGCGGTTGATCAAAAGACCAGTCACCGAGGATGTCACCGGCCAGGCAGGACGGCCCGCCGAGGCGGTAAGTGTATTCCTTCACGTTCGGGTCAAAACCGCCCTGTACCTCGGGACGATAGGGCATCTCGAGGGTATCCGGCATGTGGCAGGTGGCCGAGACATCCAGGATGGCCGTATCGATTTCTCCAGAAACGACATCAAGGACCTCGCCGACCAGAATGCCGGTACCAATAGAGATTGCCTCCCCCGGCTCAAGGTAGACCTCGACGTCGTACTTCTTTTGAAAATATTGAACCAGGTCGATCAGTCCATCCAGGTCGTAACCCTCCCGGGTGATGTGGTGGCCACCGCCGAAGTTGAGCCATTTCATCTGTGGCAGGAATTCACCAAATTTCTCCTCGAAAACTTCCGCGGTGCGCGCCAGCGGTTCGAAGAGATGCTCGCAGAGGGTATGAAAGTGCAGCCCCTCCACTCCGGCCAATGACTTGCCGTCAAACTCGCTGCGCCTGATGCCGAGGCGGGAATTCGGTGCGCAGGGGTCGTAAAGCTCGGTATGCCCTTCCGAGTGCTCGGGGTTGACCCGCAAACCGATGGACACCCTGCCCTGCTCTTTCTCCCAGAGATGGCGAAAGCGCTCCAGTTGACCGAAGGAGTTGAAGACCAGATGGTCTGAAATGGAGAGTAGCGCGGAGACATCACTCTCTTTGAATGCCGCGGCAAATGAATGAACCTCACCGCCGAACTCCTCCCGTCCCAGTCGCGCTTCCCAGGGAGACGACGCACAGACACCGTGCAGAGTCTCGCGAATCAACGGAAAGGTCCGCCACATGGCGAAAGCCTTGAGCGCCATGAGGATCTTCGCCCCGCTACGTTTTTGCACCTCGTCGAGAATGGCCAGGTTATGACGCAGGCGGCCAAGATCAACGACGTACGCTGGAGAAGGTGCGAGCTGCATAATTTTCGGGATATCGATATCGGTCAAATCGTTAACCTTTATAATTCAACGCAGAGACGCTGAGTCGCGGGGAAGCTTTTATAGGCAAGAGAGAACCAAACCATAGCAAGAAGGAGTCTCCAAACAATCACAACGATTTTATGCTCTTTGAAGATAATATTTATTTTTTTCTCAGCGACTCTGCGTCTCCGCGTTGAAACCAAGAGTTACAATTCCGGCCACTCGCCACCATCAACCACAACATGCGGCAAACCCATCGGCCCGACCTCGTCGAGGAACGGTTGCGGGTCAAACTGCTCCATGTTCCAAACACCCGACTTATGCCACTTGCCGGTCAGCATCATGATGCCGCCAACGACGGCCGGGACGCCTGTAGTATAGCTGATTGCCTGTGAATTGACTTCTGCGTAGCATTCTTCATGATCGCAGATATTGTAGATGTAAACCTGCTTTCGCTGACCGTTTTTCAGCCCTCTGGCAATCACACCGATGCAGGTGCGCCCCCTGGTCAGTGGCCCGAGTGAACCGGGGTCGGGCAGGACCGTCTTGAGAAACTGGAGCGGCGCAATCTTCTGGCCGTTGTATTCAACCTCGTCGATGCGGGTCATGCCGACATTCTGCAACACTTCGAGGTGCTTGAGATAATTGTCGGAGAAGGTCATCCAGAACTGGGCTTTTTTGATGTTCGGGATGTGCTTGACCAACGATTCCATCTCCTCATGATACATGCGGTAGATGTTCATCGAACCGATGCCTTCAGGGAAAGAGAAAGTACGCTTGGTCTGCAACGCTCCGGTCTCTACCCAATCACCATTTTCCCAGTGACGACAGGCGGCCGTCACCTCACGGATATTGATCTCCGGATTGAAATTAGTCGCAAAGGGCTGACCATGGTCACCGGCGTTGGCATCGATAATATCAATCTCGTGAACTTCGTCGAGATAGTCTTTTGCGGCCAGAGCAGTATAAACGTTGGTCATGCCCGGGTCGAAACCACTGCCGAGCAATGCCATCAGACCCTTCTCCTGAAAACGTTCCTGGTAATCCCACTGCCACTTATATTCGAATTTGGCGGTGTCCAGAGGTTCGTAATTGGCTGTGTCCAGATAATCGACCCCCGCTTCCAGGCAGGCGTCCATAATAGTCAGGTCCTGGTAAGGCAAGGCGACATTAATCACCAGCTTCGGCGTTTGCTGGCGAATCAACTGCGTCAATTCTGGGACATTGTCGGCATCCACCCGGGCTGTTTTGATCTCTACGGATTGTATTTCGGCGGCAATCTCGTCACACCTGGAAATGGTCCGCGAAGCCAGAATTATGGCAGAGAAGATATCCGGTCGCTGGGCGCATTTATGAACGACGACCCTGCCGACTCCGCCGGCACCTATGATCAGCACTTTGTTCATCTTGAAGCTCCTTCCGGACATCACCTCAGGAATCAACGTCCTGAGGACCATTTTCAATCCGTCCTTTTCTCTCTATCCCCTATCTGTTGTCAACTGAAAAAGACGGCATCCAATTTCAAAGAGACAACGGGCAAAGGAATAGAGAACAAATCATATTCCATTGAGATGGGGTGATGATGTATGATTTGCGTACTAATTCAACGCCTGCAACCCTGTGAACTTCATGCCATTACAACGGAAAAAATTATGCGTACAAGAACCAACGTCTTATCATTTGTTTATTGTCTGTTTTTTCTCTCTTTAACGGCCTGCACCATGACTCAACAACCGATCGGCAATCCGGAAGCTCCGTACCCACCAACAGCCGGGGTGGCTGTCGGTGACATCTATCATTTGCCCACCGGCGTAAAAGTCACTGCACAACAGATGCACGCAGCTGTCGCAGATACAAGGATTGTTTATGTCGGCGAAGCCCACGACAACCCGGCCTCACATCGCCTGCAGCTGGACGTTATCAAGTCGATGGCAGAGCGTTATCCGGGTCAGTTGAGTATCGGTATGGAGATGTTCAATACCAGTCAGCAGGAAGCCCTCGACCAATGGGTGTCCGGAGAACTGAGTGAAAAGGATTTCCTGAAGCAGTCTTCCTGGTTCAACAACTGGCGTATGGACTATGCCTATTATCGTGACATTCTGGACTATGCCCGCGAGCACCAGATCCCGGTCATCGGCCTGAACGCAACCAGAGAGATGGTCAAGGCGGTCGGCAGGAACCCGCTTGATGAGCTGGACGAGGAGACCCGCGAACAACTCCCTGAGATTGATCTGGAAGACCCTTACCAGAAGTCCTTGGTCCAAGCGATTTTTGCCGATCATAGCCAGGGAGGGAAAATGGTTGAGGGCTTTTTGCGTGTCCAGACTCTCTGGGATGAGACTATGGCTGAGAATATTGTCAAAACCATGCATGAGAAAGGTGCAGAGCATCGCATGGTGATCATGGCCGGAGGCAATCATGTCCGCTATGGTTTCGGCATCCCACGACGCGTCTATCGGCGCCTGCCCACATCCTACGCCCTGGTCGGCAACCGAGAACTGGTGATCCCCGAGAAGAAGCAGGCCCAACTGGAGAAACAAGGCCAAATCATGGACGTCGACCTGCCGCATTTCCCGATGCCTCCCTACGACTACCTGCTCTTCACGGAATACGAAAGCCTGCCCGGAGAGCGGGTCAAACTAGGGGTTCGTATGAAAGAAGAGGACGGCAAGGTCATCATCCAATCCGTTGTCCCCGGCTCAACGGCTGAGAACGCAGGGATGTTGGAGGGTGATGTCATCCTCGCCCTGGATGAGGTCCCGATTGAAGATAATTTTGATCTGATCTACGAAGTCAACCAGCGCACCAGCGGTGACCAGGCAACTCTGACTATAGAACGAGAGGGTGAGCAGTTGAAGCTTGACGCCACATTCATCCCGTTACCTGAAACTGACGATCATGGGATGAAAAGGCATAAAAAGTAACAATAGCGCTTTCAGAATAAGAGACATTCCAAATTGCGTGTCCACGCAACCAGGGAGAGCAATGAGCTATTGCAGTTCTTTCTCGATCTGGTCTGCCAGTTGTGGATCAATCAACCTCAATTTGACGAGTGTCGCAGGTATTACGTCACTCTGGCCAAGTTCATGAGCA
>CAZXBD010000159.1:0-2490 GCA_964638305.1 uncultured Geobacteraceae bacterium
AGATCTGGCATAGCAACGAAATTCGCAAACAGCGCCCCACCCCCGTTGATGAAGCCAAATGGGGTTTTGCCGTTATCGAGAATTCCCTGTGGACGGCTGTCCCTCAATTTCTTCGGAAACTAGATGATCAGTTGCGGACTATTCTGGGCAAACCATTGCCCATGGACTGCAGCCCGGTACGATTTGCATCCTGGATGGGTGGAGACAGGGACGGCAACCCCAATGTCACCCACGAGACTACTGAAGAAGTCCTGATGCTCTCACGTTGGATGGCCGCCGATCTGTATATGCGTGACGTCGACCAGCTCCGTGCAGAACTGTCCATGTTTCAGTGCAGCGATGAGTTGCGTCAGCAATCAGGAGAGGCAGGCGAGCCCTACCGATATATTCTGGGCAAGCTGAAAAAAGCGCTGGGAAGCACCAAAGAGTGGGTTGAACAGAAGCTCGACGGTCAGGTGATCGAACCGGAATGCTCAATTTTGCAAGAGGAGCAACTGCTTGAACCGCTCATGTTATGCCACCGTTCCCTACTCGACTGTGGCATGCAGATTATTGCGAAAGGTCTGCTGGAAGACACGATCCGGCGTATCGCCTGCTTTGGTATGACACTGATCAAGCTGGATATTCGCCAAAACGCCGATCGCCACGCTCAGGTATTCGAGGAGTTGTCTGAATTCTACGGACTGGGCTCCTACACAAACTGGACCGAAAAAAGTCGTCAGGCCTTTCTACTGAAGGAACTCTACGGCAAACGACCGCTGATCCCTAGGGACTGGCAACCGTCGGCTGAAGTACATGAGGTACTTGACACCTGCAAGGTGATCGCGAACGCAGATCCGGAAGCACTGGGGTCTTACGTCATCTCCATGGCAAGCCAGCCGTCCGATATTCTTTCGGTGATTCTCTTACTTCGGGAAACGGGCATTAAATACGACATGCGCGTGGTTCCATTGTTCGAAACTCTTGCCGATCTCGAGAACTCCTGCGATTGCATAGATGCCCTGCTTTCAGTGGGTTGGTACAAACAATACACACATGGCCATCAAGAGGTCATGATTGGTTATTCCGACTCATCCAAGGATGCAGGCCAGCTGACGGCCGTCTGGGGACAGTACAAAGCTCAGGAAGCGTTGACCGAAATCTGTCGTGAACATGGGACACATTTGACCCTCTTCCATGGTCGTGGCGGTACTGTAGGACGTGGTGGTGGCCCCAGTCATACGGCGATTCTTGCACAACCTCCGGGCTCTGTTGACCGTAGCCTGCGGGTCACCGAGCAAGGAGAAGTGATTCGCTTCAAATTTGGCATCCCCGAAATTGCCGTGCGCAACCTCGAGCTCTATGCCGGCGCAGTTCTGGCTTCAACCCTGTCACCCACGCCAGCACCGAGGGAAGAATGGCGCGAGCAGATGGAGTCGCTGGCTCAATCCGGCTTCAAGGGATACCGCGACACCGTACGACAGGATCCAGATTTTGTACCGTATTTCCGTGCTGCCACACCGGAGCAGGAACTGGCAAAACTGCCATTGGGATCGCGTCCTGCTAAACGCCGTGCCGATGGTGGGGTAGAAAGTCTGCGAGCCATTCCGTGGGTTTTCGCCTGGACCCAGATCAGATTGATGCTGCCCGCCTGGCTCGGTTCAGATAGCGCCTTGGGAAATGCGATCGAAAGCGGCGAACTGTCCAGAATGCACGATATGTATGCGCAGTGGCCCTTTTTCACGACATACGTCGATATGCTGGAGATGGTACTGTCTAAAACCGACCCTGATATAGCAGAGTATTATGATTCTCGTCTCGTATCAGATGAACTCCGAGCCCTAGGCTCCAGTCTTCGCAAACGCCTGCGCAAAACCATGGACATAGTTCTTCAACTCAAGCAGTCCGAGCATTTGCTTGCCAGCAATCCTGTACTCAGGCAATCCATCGATGTAAGGAATCCGTACATAGACCCACTGCACTTCCTTCAAGCAGAACTGTTGCACCGAGATCGGAACCAGCCCACTCAACGCCTCGAGCAGGCACTTATGGTCACCATGGCCGGAATATCCGCGGGAATGCAAAATACAGGATGATTTTACCGAGCGGAATTGCATCCCATCGCAATCGACGTATACTTTGTAAGCAAAGACAACCCTGTTCCCAACAGAAGCAATCCGTTAATATGATATTGACGGAATACTGATATCAATCGGGAGGAGTAATGACTGCCGAAACTGCAAAAATCGTTTATACCCTTACCGACGAAGCACCCCTATTAGCAACCTGTTCCATGCTTCCTATCATTAGGGCCTTTACCTCTGCGGCCGGCATTTCCATTATAAAAAGTGATATTTCAGTATCTGCAAGAATTCTTGCAGAGTTCTCCGATTACCTCAAAGAGGATCAGAAAGTTCCCGATAACCTGGCTGAATTAGGTCGCCTAACCCAGCAGCCTGATACCAATATCATCAAACTACCCAATATCAGTGCCGCTGTCCCTCAGCTAAC
>CAZXBD010000160.1:0-3408 GCA_964638305.1 uncultured Geobacteraceae bacterium
AGCACATCCAGGCGCTCTTCACGCTGACTGCCGCCGATGATCTCACCAACCTTTGGCACCAGCAGGTCCATAGCGGCAACGGTCCGGCCATCGTCGTTATTCCGCATATAAAAAGCCTTGATGCCTGCGGGATAATCAGTCACAAAAAGCGGTCCGTCAACGATCTTTTCCGTCAGGTAGCGTTCATGCTCCGACTGCAGATCACAGCCCCATTCCACAGGGAAATCGAAACTCTGACCGCTCTTTTGCAAGCGCTCAACGGCTTCCGTGTAACTCATCGACTGGAACGCGGTACCGACCACCTTTTCAAGCTTTTCGATCAGGCCTTTGTCAATAAACTGATTAAAGAACTCCAGGTCTTCACGGCAATGCTCCAGGGCGTACTCAACCATGAAACGGAAGAAATCTTCGGCAAGCTGGCAGTCGTCTGCCAGATCGGCAAAGGCAACCTCGGGTTCAACCATCCAGAATTCCGAAGCATGTCGACTGGTATTGGAGTTCTCTGCGCGAAAGGTCGGACCGAAAGTGTAGACATCAGTGAACGCCGTGGCAAAGAGTTCGGCCTGCAGCTGTCCGCTGACAGTCAGGCCGGTTTTTGAACCAAAAAAATCATCGTGCCAGGCAATACGGCCGTCAACCCGTGGCGGGTTCTCCGGGTCCAGCGTTGTCACACGGAACATTTCTCCCGCGCCTTCGCAGTCGTTGGCGGTGATGATCGGTGTATGCACATGGACAAAGCCACGGTCCTGAAAAAAACTATGAACAGCATGGGCAACACGACTGCGAACACGAAAGACGGCTCCATAAGCATTGGTGCGTGGGCGCAGGTGAGCAATCGTACGCAAGAATTCAAAACCATGGCGCTTCTTCTGCAGTGGGAAGCTTTCATCTACGTTGCCGTAGACAACAATCTCCTCGCCCTGCACCTCCCAGCTCTGACCGGCGCCAGGCGAGGGCACCATCTGGCCACGGACGCCAACGCAGGCACCGGTGCCCAGTTGTCCGGCAACAGAGAAGGCCGCCGAATCACTTGCGACCACGACCTGCAGGTTATCCAGACAGGAACCGTCGTTAAGGGCAAGGAAAGCCACCCCTTTACTACCCCGCACGGTACGTAACCAACCCTGCACAAAGACTTCGCCTTGAGAGTCTTCAGCATTTAGCAACTGCTTCACCCGGCTACGATTTTGACGCCAATCCGATTGATTCATCTTCACCTCACCATCTGGATCTTGAAAAGTTATTTGCTGTTGTCGCAGAACAAGCGACAACCTTTACAAATAAACAACGGGAACTGGCTTGTCAACCAATCCCCGCTTGCGGTGAAATCATACATCGCTGTACCGCCGGCGATATCAACTTCCGGGGTCGAATTTATTATTGAACTGTTTGAACGCTTACGCAGTTTTGTCTCTGGGGATACTAACTGTTAACATCTCTACAGCAATTTGCAATACGCCTTAGATCTCCCGCTTACGCTCCCGCCTGCTTAATCGTGCTCTCGGGTTTTAGAGAATTCGATGTCTGGCCACTGTTCCATAACGTAACCGAGTCGCCATTCACTGGGCGCAAGATAGCTGAGATTGCCTTCAGCATCGAGCGCCAGATTCGCCTGGCTCTTCTTTTCGAATTCGGCCATTTTTTTGGGATCGGAACTGCTCACCCAGCGGGCCGTGGCATAATCAACACTCTCGTAGATGGCATCAACACCATATTCCGTCTTCAGCCGCTCCATGGTGACATCAAACTGCAAGACCCCTACCGCACCGACGATATAATCATTGCTGATCAATGGCCTGAACACTTGCACTGCACCTTCTTCAGAGAGCTGCTTCAGCCCCTTTTCCAACTGCTTCGCTTTTAATGGGGATTTCAGTCGGACTCGCCGAAAATGTTCTGCCGCAAAACTCGGGATACCGGTAAACTTGAGCACTTCCTTATCCGTGAAAGTATCACCCACCTTGATCGTGCCATGGTTATGCAGGCCGATGATATCTCCAGAGAAGGCTTCTTCAACATTGGCCCGGTCCTGGGCCATAAATATAATCGCTTTGGACAGACTGACTTCTTTGCCAATACGATGATGGCGAACTTTCATGCCGCGCTGAAAACGCCCCGAACAGATACGAAGAAAAGCGATGCGGTCACGATGGGCGGGGTCCATGTTCGCCTGGACCTTAAAAACAAAACCGGAAAAAGCATCTTCCTCCGGAGCCACCTCGCGGCTCTGAGTCTGACGGGGGCCGGGAGAAGGCGCGAGATCTACCAGAGCATCGAGTAATTCTTCAACTCCGAAGTTATTAATGGCACTGCCGAAAAAGACTGGAGTCTGATTGCCCTTGAGGTACTCCGCCTGATCGAAAGGATTCGCTGCGCCCTCGAGCAGCTCAATATCCTCCCGCAATTCATCGGCGGCGCTACCCAGCAACTCATCGAGCTGTTTGTCATTGATATCCTTGATCACGCAGACATCTTCGATACGACGTTCTTCACCGGGCCGAAACAGGCGCAATTCTTTGCGATAGAGGTTGTAGACTCCCTTAAAGCGTTTGCCCATGCCGATCGGCCAGGACATCGGAGCACATTCGATCTGCAGTTTATCTTCGACATCAGCGAGCAGATCGAGCGGATACTGCCCTTCTCTGTCCATCTTGTTGATGAATGTCAGAACCGGAGTATTGCGCATGCGGCAGACCGCCATCAACTTTTCCGTCTGCGCCTCTACCCCCTTGGCACTGTCGATCACCATCAAGGCACTGTCAACAGCCGTCAAGACCCGGTATGTATCCTCCGAGAAATCCTGGTGACCAGGTGTATCGAGCAGGTTGATCTCGCAGTCGCGGTGGCCGAACTTCATGACCGAAGTGGTCACGGAGATGCCTCGCTCCTGTTCGACTTTCATCCAGTCACTGGTGGCGTGTCGAGCCGATTTACGTGCCTTGATCGCCCCGGCCATCTGGATAGCGCCACCAAAGAGCAGCAACTTCTCGGTCAGGGTGGTCTTACCGGCATCGGGATGGCTGATAATGCCAAAGGTCCTGCGTTTTTTTATTTCTGGTGAAAAATGGTTACTCAATCTAGCCTCTTTTTCTGTTTTATGTCAGTTACTGACAGAAAAAACGGGCATAAAGCCCGTTCCTCTTATCAACAATCGTAACGCATGCAGGCAGGTGGGTCAATCAGGAAAGCTTGGAAGAAAAGGGCGTGTGGTTCTGATCATATCCGTAGGGAGGAGTTGCCGGCAGAGTAACAGTCACCCTGGTACCACTGCCGAACTGGCTGTCAACGAGGATGTCACCATGATTGGCCAGTACGATATTGCGGACGACACTCATGCCCAACCCGACACCCTGTACCGCCGTATCCGTTGAATCGGCTCGATAGAAACGATCGAAGATGTGGGCAACC
>CAZXBD010000161.1:0-10275 GCA_964638305.1 uncultured Geobacteraceae bacterium
AAATGGCGAGTTCATGCTGATTAACCGCGAGGAAATCGGCTTGATGGACGTTTCACCCAAACAGCTTGTTTCGGTGGCAGCGGCGCTCATCCCGTTCCTTGAGAATGACGATGCTAACCGCGCTCTGATGGGTTCCAACATGCAGCGCCAGGCTGTGCCTCTTTTACGTGCAGACGCTCCGCTGGTCGGTACAGGCATGGAGCGCATTGTTGCTCAAGACTCCGGTTCCGCTGTTGTTGCGCGCCACGATGGTGTCGTTGAAAGTGTTGACGCTGGTCGTATCGTCGTCAAGATTGACGAACATGAAGTCGACGAGACCGGCACCGGTGTTGATATCTACAATCTGATCAAGTTCATCCGCTCCAATCAGAACACATGCCTTAACCAGAAGCCCATCGTCAAGGTCGGCGACAAGGTCAAGCGTGCTGAAATCATGGCTGACGGCCCCTCCACCCAGTGGGGTGAGCTGGCGCTCGGGCAGAATGTCCTGGTTGCCTTCATGCCATGGGGTGGTTACAATTTCGAGGACTCGATTCTGATATCCGAGAAGCTGGTCAAGGAAGACCGCTATACCTCGATTCATGTTGAGGAGTTCGAGTGCGTTGCCCGTGATACCAAGCTGGGCAAGGAAGAAATCACCGATGATATCCCTAACCTCGGCGAGGACGCCCTGCGCAACCTCGATGAAAGCGGGATTATTCGTATCGGTGCGGAAGTTAAGCCGACTGACATCCTGGTTGGCAAGATTACGCCGAAAGGTGAAACCCAGCTCTCGCCTGAAGAAAAGCTCTTACGTGCCATCTTCGGTGAGAAGGCAGGTGATGTGCGCGATACATCGTTGCGCGTTCCCCCAGGTGTCGAAGGTGTTGTCATCGGCGCCAGGGTCTTCTCCCGTAAGGGTCTGGATAAAGACTCCCGGACCGAGTTGATTGAGCAGGCTGAAATTGACAAACTGCTCAAGGATCAGAATGACGAGATCCGTATCATTCGTGATTCATCACAACGCAAGCTGGCCGCCCTGTTGAATGGTCAGGCTGTTTCTGCGCCGGTCAAGGACCGCGACGGTAAAACCCTGCTGGCCAAGGGGCGCAAGATTACAGACAAGGCGTTGGAGTCGATTCCATTCAGCATCTGGCGTGAAATCTCTTTGGCTGATGCTGAAGCCGAAAGCAAGGTCACAGAGACAGTCAGACGTTTGAGCGATCGCGAAGAGATTATCAAGACGGTTTTTGCCGATAAGATTGAAAAGCTCAAGCGCGGTGATGATCTGCCTCCGGGCGTAATCAAGATGGTCAAAGTCTATATCGCCATAAAGCGTAAGCTTTCTGTTGGTGACAAGATGGCTGGTCGTCACGGCAACAAAGGCGTTCTCTCCCGGATCTTGCCGGAAGAGGATATGCCGTACCGCGATGATGGTACTCCGGTTGAGATTGTCCTCAACCCTCTCGGCGTCCCGTCCCGTATGAACGTTGGCCAGATTCTGGAAACCCATCTCGGTCTGGCAGCGCGCGGCCTTGGTGAGCAGATTCAGGCTTCCCTCGACCAGATGTTGGATCCGAAGAAACTGCGTAAGCAGATCAAGGACGTTTACGGCAATAAAGAGCTGAACACCTTTATTGACGAGTTGCCTGATGACGATGTCCTCAGTCTGGCCCGCCGGCTTGGCAATGGTGTGCCTATGGCGTCGCCGGTTTTCGAAGGTGTCCATGAGGACCAGATCAAAAGTGAGCTTGAGCGAGCTGGAATGCCGCTGAGCGGACAGATGACTCTGCATGATGGCCGGACCGGTGAAGCCTTCAAGGAGAAGGTTACGGTCGGGATCATGTACATGCTCAAATTGCACCATCTTGTTGATGACAAGATCCATGCCCGGAGCATCGGCCCTTACAGCCTGGTCACCCAGCAACCGCTGGGAGGTAAGGCACAGTTCGGTGGCCAGCGTCTCGGTGAAATGGAAGTCTGGGCTATGGAAGCCTACGGTGCTGCTCATGCACTGCAGGAATTCCTGACGGTCAAGTCGGACGATGTGGCTGGCCGGACCCGGATTTACGAGGCGATCGTTAAGGGTAAGCACACCCTGGAAGCCGGTCTCCCCGAATCGTTCAACGTCCTTATTAAAGAACTTCAGGCACTCTGTCTCGATGTTGAGTTGCTCGAAGCGGACTGAATTGTAGCGAACCCCCATCCTTAGGAGGATGCGTCTTGGAAGACATATACAGCCTATTTGAACGGCCGAAAGACCCTCTCAATTTCAATTCAATTCGTCTCTCGTTGTCGTCTCCCGAGAAGATCCGGGAACGGTCGTTTGGTGAAGTAAAGAAGCCGGAAACGATCAATTACCGGACATTCAAACCGGAGCGTGATGGCCTCTTCTGTGCCAAAATCTTTGGACCGACCAAGGATTACGAGTGTAACTGCGGCAAATATAAGCGCATGAAGCACCGCGGCATAGTTTGCGAAAAATGTGGTGTCGAAGTCATCCCAAGCAAGGTGCGTCGTGAGCGTCTTGGTCATATTGACCTGGCCTGTCCTGTCGCTCATATCTGGTTTCTCAAGTCCTTGCCCAGTCGTATTGCAACCTTGCTTGACCTTACTCTCAAGGAGCTTGAGCGGATCCTCTATTTCGAGGCGTATATTGTGCTCGACAAGGGCGAGAGTGACCTCGATGAAGGGCAGATCCTTTCAGAAGAGAAATACCGCGAGGCCATGGAAGAGAACGCCGGGCTGTTCACTGTCGGTATGGGCGCAGAGGCTGTTCGTGAGCTGTTGACAGGTCTCGATCTTGAAGAATTGACGACCACCCTGCGCACCGAGATGATTGAGGCGACCAGTGAAGCTAAGCGTAAGAAGACAGCCAAGCGCCTTAAGGTTGCTGACGCTTTCATAAATAGTGGCAACCGTCCGGAGTGGATGATCCTTGAAACCATCCCGGTCCTGCCGCCGGAGTTGCGTCCCCTGGTGCCGCTCGATGGTGGTCGTTTTGCTACTTCTGACCTCAATGATCTTTATCGTCGCGTGATCAATCGTAATAATCGTCTTAAGCGCCTGATGGAATTGCGGGCACCGGAAGTGATTATTCGCAATGAAAAACGTATGCTGCAGGAGTCTGTTGATGCCCTGTTCGACAACGGCCGTCGCGGTCGTGCGATTACCGGGCCGAACAAGCGTCCGCTTAAGTCGCTCTCCGATATGCTCAAAGGTAAGGGCGGTCGTTTCCGTCAGAACCTGCTCGGTAAGCGAGTTGATTATTCCGGCCGTTCAGTCATTGTTGTCGGCCCCGAGCTGAAACTGCACCAATGCGGCTTGCCGAAGAAGATGGCTCTTGAGCTGTTCAAGCCCTTTATCTACAACAAGCTCGAAGAGCATGGTTTCTGTACGACGATCAAGAGTGCCAAGAAGTTGGTCGAACGTGAGCGCCCGGAAGTCTGGGATGTCCTTGAGGAGGTTATCAAGGAACACCCGGTCATGCTGAACCGCGCACCGACCCTGCACCGCCTTGGCATCCAGGCTTTTGAGCCAGTCCTCATCGAAGGTAAGGCAATTCAGCTGCATCCGCTGGTTTGTACTGCATTCAACGCCGACTTTGACGGTGACCAGATGGCGGTCCACCTGCCCCTCTCGGTAGAAAGCCAGATAGAGACTCGTGTCCTGATGATGTCGACGAACAATATCCTCTCGCCAGCTCATGGTAAGCCGATTATTGTGCCGTCTCAAGATATGGTCCTGGGCCTCTACTACATGACTCGTGAACGGATCTTCTCCAAGGGCGAAAACAGTATTTTTGCTTCTCCTGATGAAGTCCTCATGGCCTATGATGCCGGCGAGGCTGATTTGCAGGCCAAGATCAAGGTACGCATAGAGCCGGCGGTTGGCGAAGAGCCGGAAATTGTTGAGACGACAGTTGGCCGGGTTCTGCTTCGTGAGGTCGTGCACGAATCTATCCCGTTCGTCCATATTAACAAGGTTATGAACAAGAAGCAGGTCGGGGAACTGATTGACGTCTGTTTCCGTCTTGCCGGCAATAAGGAGACCGTTATCCTTGCCGACAGACTCAAGGAAACCGGTTTTAAATTTTCGTCTATAGCGGGTGTCTCCATCTGCCTGGATAATATGGTCATCCCCGAATCGAAGGGTGCCTTTATCTCGGCGTCCGTAGAAGAGGTGACGGAGATTCAGGGACAGTATACCGAAGGTTTGATTACCGACGGTGAACGCTATAACAAGGTTATCGACATCTGGGCAAAATGTACCGAAGATATTGCCCAGACGATGCTCTCAAAGCTGGCCGTTGAGACAGTCACTTCTCCTGAAGGAGAAGAGGTCAAGGTGCCGTCTTTCAACCCGATTCACATGATGGCGGATTCCGGTGCTCGTGGCAGTCATCAGCAGATTCGCCAACTGGCCGGAATGCGTGGCCTGATGGCCAAACCGGACGGCTCGATTATTGAGACACCAATTACGGCAAACTTCCGTGAAGGTCTTACGGTGTTGCAGTATTTCATCTCGACTCATGGCGCCCGTAAAGGTCTTGCCGATACCGCGCTGAAAACAGCTAACTCAGGTTATCTGACCCGTCGCCTGGTCGATGTTGCCCAGGATGCGATCATTATGGAAGAGGATTGCGGTACTCTGGATGGCATTAATATCAGCTCTCTGATCGAGGGTGGAGAAGTTATCGAGCCGCTGGGTGATCGTATCCTTGGTCGGACCTCCCTCGAGGACATTGTAGATCCGGTTACAGACGAAGTCCTTATCGAGGATAATCAGCAGATCGACGAAGCCCTGGTACAGAGGATCGAAGATGCCGGGATTGAAAAAATCAAGATTCGCTCGGTTCTGACTTGTCAGAGCCGGCGTGGCATCTGCGCCTCCTGCTACGGTCGCGACCTGGCCCGTGGCCATGTCGTCAACCTTGGCGAGGCCGTCGGCGTTATTGCTGCGCAGTCGATCGGTGAGCCGGGAACCCAGCTTACCATGCGTACCTTCCATATCGGTGGTACCGCATCACGTCAGGCTGAGCAGACTGCTCTTGAGGCTCGCTCCGAAGGCTCTCTCAAGTTTATCAATTTGACCACTGAAATAAACAGCGATGGCCATCTGGTGGTCATGAACCGCAATGCTGAAGTTGCGGTGGTCGATGAGACTGGCCGCGAACGCGAACGATACGGCGTTGTCTATGGTGCGCGTCTGATGATTGGCGAAGGTGATGCTGTCACCAAGGGACTGGTTCTCGCTGAATGGGACCCCTTCACCATGCCTATTCTTTCGGAAGCGGCTGGTAAGGTGCGCTTTGGCGATCTGGTCGAGGGCCTTACGGTTGAGGAGCAGGTTGATGATGTGACCGGCTTGTCACGTAAGGTTGTTATAGAGACCAAGGCTGCCGATAAGCGTCCGCGCGTTTCGATCAAAGATGACAACAATAAGACCGCCCAACGTTGCATGATGCCGGTTGGCGCTAACATCCTGATCCAGGAAGACACCATCGTCAGCGCCGGTGACATTCTGGCCAAGATTCCTCGTGAAACCACCAAAACTAAAGATATCACCGGTGGTCTGCCCCGTGTTGCAGAACTCTTCGAGGCCCGTAAGCCAAAAGAATTTGCCGTTATTACCGAAATCGACGGTGTGATTGCCTTCGGTAAAGACTCAAAGGGCAAGCGCAAGGTGGTCGTTACGCCTGAAATTGGTGAGCCCAAGGAATACCTGATCCCGAAAGGCAAGCACATTAGCGTCCATGAAGGCGACTTTGTGCGCGCTGGTGAGCCTCTGATGGACGGTTCAAGCAATCCTCACGACATTCTGAGTGTCCTTGGTGAGAAAGAGCTGGCCAAGTATCTGGTTGACGAGGTCCAGGAGGTCTATCGACTGCAGGGTGTCAAGATCAACGACAAACACATCGAGGTTATCGTCCGCCAGATGCTGCGACGCGTTAAGATCAAGGCGGTTGGTAACACTCGCTTCCTGGCCGATGACTCCGTGGAGCGCTGGCAGTTTGATGAAGAGAACCAGAAGGTATTGGCAGAAGGCGGCAGTCCGGCTGTTGGTGAGCCCCTTATGCTCGGAATTACCAAGGCTTCTTTGTCGACCGAATCGTTTATCTCTGCGGCTTCTTTTCAGGAGACCACCAAGGTTCTTACCCAGGCCGCGATCGAAGGTAAGGTCGACGGGCTGCGTGGCCTGAAAGAAAACGTCATTATGGGCCGTCTGATTCCTGCCGGCACAGGCGTTACCAAGTACCGTAGCGCCAACCTCTTGATTGAGGACCCGGTAGAGCAGTTGCCGGAAGTTGAAGAGATCGACGAGGATGCAGTAGATTACAAGGAGGAGCTTGCCGCGATGGCAGTCTCTGTTCCTTCCGAAGATGTCGAAGATGCTGATATTGAATAGTTTTTTAGGTTGGTTTTAAAAAACGACATTTAGTTTTAAAAGTGCTTGACAGGGAAGGCCCGCTTTGTTAGATTCAGCGGGTTTTCTCCTCTGAGAAAACCTGTTCTTTTAACGTCATGAATACGCAAAATCGGGAGTGATTCGATGCCGACGATCAATCAGTTGGTCCGCATGGGTCGTGAGAAAAAGATAGACAAGTCGACTACACCTGGGCTTCAGGGTAACCCTCAGAAGCGCGGTGTGTGTACTCGTGTATACACCACGACCCCGAAGAAGCCTAACTCAGCCCTTCGTAAAGTTGCCCGTGTACGTCTGACTAACGGGATGGTGGTTACCTCATATATCCCGGGTGTTGGTCACAATCTTCAGGAGCACTCAGTGGTCCTGGTTCGTGGTGGCCGAGTTAAAGACCTTCCCGGCGTTCGTTATACGATCGTTCGTGGAGCACTTGACCTTGCTGGTGTTAAAGACCGTAAGAAGTCTCGTTCCAAGTACGGTGCCAAGCGGCCCAAGTAATTAGAGATACGAAGAGGACGTTATGCCGAGAAGAAGAGAAGTAGCTAAACGGGTTATCCTGCCTGATCCGAAGTTTCACGACCGACTGGTGGCCAAGTTTGTCAATGCGTTGATGCTTGGTGGTAAGAAGAGTACCGCAGAACGAATTGTTTACGGTGCCTTTGATCTCATCAAGGAACGTTCTGGCGATGAGCCGGTTGAGGTTTTCAAGAAGGCTATTGAAAATGTTCGCCCGGTGGTCGAGGTCAAGTCCCGTCGTGTTGGTGGTTCGACTTACCAGGTTCCGGTAGAAGTTCGTTCCGAACGCCGCAACGCTCTGGCTATTCGCTGGATCGTTGGTTTTGCCCGCGGCCGTGGTGAAAAAACCATGGAAGAGCGCCTTGCTGCAGAGTTTATGGATGCAGCTGGAAATCGCGGTGCAACGGTTAAGAAACGTGAAGATACACATCGCATGGCCGAAGCTAATAAAGCCTTCGCGCATTATCGCTGGTAAGCGGAGGATAGACTGCTGTGGCTCGCAAAGTAGCACTTGAAAAAACACGTAATATCGGCATTATGGCTCACATTGATGCCGGTAAAACGACCACCACCGAGCGTATTCTGTATTACACAGGCGTTTCCCACAAAATCGGTGAAGTTCATGATGGCGCTGCCACCATGGACTGGATGGAGCAGGAGCAGGAGCGTGGCATTACGATCACGTCTGCTGCGACGACCTGTTTCTGGGATGATCACCGAGTCAACATTATAGATACCCCCGGTCACGTAGATTTTACCATTGAGGTAGAGCGGTCCCTGAAAGTTCTGGATGGCTCAGTTGCTGTATTCTGTTCGGTTGGCGGCGTTGAGCCCCAGTCCGAAACTGTCTGGCGTCAAGCCGACAAGTATGGCGTCCCTCGTATGGCCTTTATTAACAAGATGGATCGAGTCGGCGCTGATTTTTCTCGTGGTGTCGAGATGATCCGTGACCGTCTAGGTGCCAACCCTATTCCTATTCAGTTGCCTATTGGTGCGGAAGACCTTTTCCGTGGTGTTATTGACCTCGTTCAGATGAAGGCGATTGTCTGGGACAATGAGGCGATGGGTGCCAACTACGAAGTTATGGAGATTCCTGCAGAACTGCTTGATGACGCAGAGGCTGCACGTGAGGTTGTGCTCGAAGAGATCAGCTCTATTGATGATGTGTTGATGGAGAAGTATCTTGCTGGTGAAGAGCTCACTATTGAAGAGATTAAGTCTGGAATACGCAATGCGACCATGGCATTGCAGATCAATCCTGTTTTGTGTGGTACTGCGTTTAAGAATAAGGGTGTGCAAACACTTCTCGATGCAGTTGTCGATTACATGCCTTCCCCCCTTGATGTTAAGCCTATGCCCGGCGTTGACCCTTATAGCGGTGCTGAACTGACTCGTGCCGCCGATGACAATGCTCCCTTTTCCTCCTTGGCCTTTAAGGTTATGACAGACCCGTTTGTTGGGCAGTTAACCTTCTTCCGTGTTTATTCGGGTGTTGCTGAGGCCGGTGCGCATATTGTCAATGCCACCAAGGATAAGAAAGAGCGTTTTGGTCGCATCTTGAAGATGCATGCAAACAAGCGTGAGGAGATCAAGCAGGTCTACTCTGGCGATATTGCTGCTGCGGTTGGTTTGAAATACACCACTACTGGTGACACCCTCTGCGATCCCAAAAACCCTTGTATTCTTGAGTCAATGGAGTTCCCGGAGCCGGTTATTCATATCGCCATTGAGCCCAAGACCAAGAGTGACCAGGAAAAGATGGGTACGGCTCTCGGTAAGTTGGTGCAGGAAGACCCTTCTCTGCGCGTCAAGACCGATGAAGAGACCGGACAGGTCATCATCTCCGGCATGGGTGAGCTGCATCTTGAGATCATTGTCGACCGCATGAAGCGTGAATTCAAGGTCGAGGCAAATATTGGCGCACCACAAGTCGCTTATCGAGAATCAATTACTAAAACAGTTGAAGTTCAGGGTAAGTTCGTGCGCCAGTCAGGTGGTCGAGGTCAGTACGGCGACTGTTGGTTGCGTATAGAGCCCCTTGAGCACGGTAGTGGCTTTGAGTATGTCGACAAGATCAAGGGCGGTGTTATCCCTAAAGAGTATATCCCTTCTGTCGGTGCTGGTGCTGAGCAGGCGGCGAAAAATGGTATTCTGGCGGGGTTCCCGTTGGTTGATATTAGGGTTACCTGTTATGACGGCTCCTACCATGATGTTGACTCAAGCGAGATGGCATTCAAAATAGCCGGTTCGATGGGCCTCAAGGAAGGTGCTGCCAAAGCCAAACCAGTTCTTCTAGAGCCTGTCATGGCCGTCGAAGTTGTTGCGCCCGAAGAGTACCTTGGTGAAGTTATGGGTGATTTGAACAGTCGCCGTGGTCGTGTCTCTGGTATGGAAACGCGCGGTGGGGCTCAGGTTGTCAACGCCCACGTACCTCTGTCCAGCATGTTCGGTTATTCAACCGACCTGCGTAGTTCGACCCAGGGCCGAGCGACATATACGATGACGTTTGATCATTATGAACAGGTTCCCAAGGCTATTGCTGAAGAGATTATCAGCAAGACCAAGGGTTGATTTAAGTTATTTTTTTAGCAAAAAGAATATAAGGAGACAGGACCATGGCCAAAGCCAAGTTTGAGCGGACAAAGCCGCATGTCAACATCGGTACGATCGGTCACGTTGACCACGGCAAGACAACCCTGACGGCAGCAATTACGAACGTGCTTTCTTCAAAAGGTGGCGCCGAGTTTCAGGCGTTCGATCAGATCGACAACGCTCCCGAAGAACGTGAGCGCGGTATCACGATCGCAACGGCCCACGTTGAGTATGAGACAGACAATCGTCACTACGCACACGTTGATTGCCCGGGTCACGCTGACTACGTCAAGAACATGATCACCGGTGCTGCTCAGATGGACGGTGCGATCCTGGTGGTTTCCGCTGCTGACGGCCCTATGCCCCAGACCCGTGAGCACATCCTGCTCGCTCGTCAGGTTGGCGTTCCTTCCATGGTGGTGTTTTTGAACAAAGCCGACATGGTTGACGACGAAGAGTTGATGGAGCTGGTCGATCTTGAGATTCGCGAACTGCTCTCCTCTTACGATTTCCCTGGCGACGATATTCCGGTCATTCCCGGCAGTGCTCTGAAGGCGCTGGAGTGTGGTTGTGGCAATGAGGGTTGTGCCGCCTGCGAGCCGGTTCTTGAGCTGATGCGTCAGGTTGATGCTTACATCCCTGAGCCTGAGCGCGCGATTGATCGTCCGTTCCTGATGCCTGTCGAGGACGTTTTCTCAATCTCCGGTCGTGGCACAGTTGCTACAGGCCGTGTCGAGCGCGGTATCATCAAGGTTAGTGAAG
>CAZXBD010000162.1:0-5577 GCA_964638305.1 uncultured Geobacteraceae bacterium
CAACGTGGTATTGCCAGGTAACAGACAAGTGTTGGGCAAGTAGTATGCTGTAAATGTGGACTCAGCTTGGCCGCGAGATAGACCAGGCATGCAGTTATTGAATGATTCCTGTCTGACAAACGAACTTTCAGGCGAGAGGCAGATTGCCTGACTCGCCTGAATTGTTTTTGATCGATCGTGAGCTCCCTATAAACACTCAACTTCAGGAGTAGCGTTTGTACGAGAAGGAATCTGCAAAGCGTATCATGATTGTGACCGGAGAGGCCTCTGGTGACCTGCATGGTGCCAATCTGATCAAAGCCGCCAAGGTTTTGTCTGCAGACACCAGGTTCTTTGGCGCCGGTGGACAGAAGATGGCGGCGGCCGGTTGTGAAATACTGGTTCCCAGTGAATCTCTCGCCGTGATGGGTGTTTTTGAGGTTTTCGGCCAACTCCCGGTGATCTGGCGCTCTTTTCAACAACTCAAGAAAGAGCTGTTTGGGCAGCAGAAACCGGACGCTCTGGTACTGATTGATTTTCCGGATTTCAACCTGAGGCTTGCAAATCAGGCTAAAAAAGCCGGTGTCCCGGTTCTTTACTATATCAGTCCCAAGGTTTGGGCCTGGCGCCAAGGCAGGGTGAAGAAAATTGCCGAGAGAGTTGACTCTTTAGCCGTAATTTTCCCTTTTGAGCCTGTTTTGTACGAGGGGCTGGATATCCTGGTTAAATATGTCGGCCATCCATTGTTGGATGAGTTTGCCGCGTCTTACGATGGCGTTGATCTGCGCCAGGAATTACAGATTCCAGAGACAAAGAAAATCATTGGCTTGTTTCCAGGGAGTCGACGAAGTGAGTTGAGATACATGTTGGATCTTCTTGCGGAGTCGGCACAGTTTATACTTCAAAAAGAGCCGAACGCCCATTTTCTGGTACCGATTGCAAACTCGCTGAAACCAGATGAGGTTGAATCACGGTTTACACTTGATTTTCCGGTCTCTTTTATTGAAACGGGCAATGCAACTATCTATGATATAGCTAACTGTTGCGATACTATACTCTCGGTTTCTGGCACGGTGACTTTACAGATTGCGCTGGTGGGGACGCCGATGGCGATACTCTACAAGACATCCCCGATGTCATATGCAATTGGCAGTCGCTTGGTGAAGGTGGATCATGCGGGTTTGCCGAATATTGTTGCTAATCATCGAATTGTACCTGAATTCATTCAGGATGAGGCGACTCCGCAGGCGCTGGCAGATGAAGCACTCCATGTTTTGAATGATGTTGCTTATTCTGAGAAAATGAGAGAAGACTTGCGAACAGTGCAAAAGCAGCTTGGAGACCCAGGTTGCTCAGCAAGAGTCACAGAGATGTTATTCGACATGATTGTTGAGGCCGAGTGCAAAAAAGAGAAGAGATAAATGACTAACAAAGAGATATATGTTCGTTTACTTGGTTATTCACGACCTTATTTGTGGCGCATCGTGCTGTCACTTGTTTTTTCGTTGATTGTGGCTGGTTCCGATGTCGCATATATAAACCTGATTGAGCCGCTGGTTGACAAGGTTATTGCTGCTGGCAACAGTGAACTGGCCTATCTTGTTCCTATTGTTATTATTGGCCTGGCTATCTCCAAGGGGGTTGGCCGCTTTTTCCAAGAGTATTATATCAAGACTGCAGGTCAACTCGTTGTTCAGGACCTTCGCAATGGGCTTTTTAGTCAGTCCATGCACCTGTCAATGGGTTTTCATGTCAATCAAGCCCCTGGACGCATGACGTCAATAGTGCTTAACGATGTCGGTGTTCTGCAAAGATCTGCAGCGGATGCCCTGGTGGATGGCGTACGTGAGAGCTTCACGCTGGTTGGTTTGATCATCCTGGCCTTCTATAAGGACTGGAGGCTGGCTACAGTTGCCTTTACGGTGCTTCCGATATGTGTCATCCCGGCGACACAGCTTGGCAGGAGAATCAGGAACAACACCAAAAAAAGTCTTGTAAGTATGGGTTTTCTGACCGGCACGCTGCAGGAGGCTTTCAGTGGCATAAAAGTCATTAAGGCCTTCGGGCGCGAAGAGTCCCAAGTTCAGAAATTCAAAGTAGAGAACAAACAGTTCTATCGATTCTTGCGTAAAGCAATCAAATATAATGCTCTGACTGCACCGGCAGTGGAAATCCTGGCGGCACTTGGTGGCGGTGGTGTTGTCTGGTACGGCGTCCACCGTGTTCTTTCAGGTGATATGACCCAGGGGCAGCTTTTCTCTATCGTTGCCGCAATTATGATGATGTTCACTCCGGTAAAACGGTTGACCAGGGTGAGCAATATCATACAGAAGTCAGTTGGCGCTGCTGAAGGAGTTTTTTCTCTTCTGGATGAACCTCGTGATGTTGTTGACAAGGTAGATGCTGTCGAAATGCCACGTGCTCGTGGAGAAGTCGTTTTCGAGAATGTTACTTTCAGCTACGAGGACGAACCTGTCCTTGCCGATTTTAGCCTCCATGCTAATCCCGGTGAAGTCATTGCTCTCGTTGGTCCGAGTGGGGCCGGTAAATCAACAGCTGCGGGGCTGATGGCTCGTTTTTACGACCCGCAACAAGGTTTTATAACGGTCGATGGCTATGACCTCTGCGATATCTCCCTTGATAGCCTCAAGAAAAACCTCGCATTTGTTGATCAGGAAACTTTTCTTTTCAGTGGGTCCATCCGGGATAATATTCGTTACGGGATGATGGATGCCGATGATCAGGCTGTTGAAGAGGCCGCCAGACAGGCTTATGCCGATGAGTTTATCAACAAACTTCCTGAAGGTTATGATACGACAATAGGTGACCGAGGTGTTCGTCTTTCGGGTGGTCAAAGGCAACGTCTTTGCGTAGCTCGTGCACTTCTTAAGGATGCCCCCATCCTGATTCTCGACGAAGCAACCAGTGCTCTGGACACGGAAAGTGAATCAATGGTCCAAAAAGCATTGGTGAATTTGATGGAGAATCGCACGACTCTGGTGATTGCTCACAGGCTGTCGACGATTATGCATGCTGACAGAATTGTAGTTTTGGAACAGGGTAGAGTCGTTGAAGTTGGTAGTCATAAGGAACTTCTTGCTAAAGAGGGCCTTTATCGAAGCCTTTACGATATGCAATTCAAGGCTGTTTAATGTCATCTTATTTTGATCGGCTACAGCTGGCTGTTTTGCCCTGGTTGGCTGCTAAGCTCATCCGCTTTATACATTTTGCAGTTAAACCGGAGACGGTGGGCGAAGCTGATCTTTTGGAAGTATGGAATAGTGGCCAAAAAGTTATATTCTGTACCTGGCACGACCAGCTATTGATGATGCCTCCTCGATACAAAGGGACAAAAGCCCAGGTTCTTATAAGTCCATCCAGAGATGGGGAACTGATCGCCAGAACTATAGCTTATTTTTCACTTGGTGCCGTGCGGGGCTCTTCGAGCCGTGGTGGCCGTGAGGCTTTTCGGAGACTGGTTGCCTTTGCAAAAGAACCTCTTGATTTGGGGATCACCCCTGACGGTCCAAAAGGGCCTCGTCAGAAAGCTAAGATAGGTGTTGTCCAACTGGCCAAGGTAACTGGTCACCCAATTGTTCCACTGGCTTTTGCCTGCAGTCATGGGCACCGGTTCAAATCGTGGGATCGCTTTCTGCTCGCTTATCCTTGGGGGAAGGCCGTCTATCAAGTAGGAGCGCCGATTTATGCTAAAGAGAGTGAGCCGGTGGAAGATCTTTTGGTTAGAGTTCAACAGGCGATGGAAGACAACACAAGGCAGGCTGGAGAGTATTTGAAACGCCATGATTTATCTGCTGTATGATCTGATCCTTTATCTCTCTGCCCTATTTCTAGTGCCATATTACTTGTACCGCGGTTTTCGTTACGGTAAGGCCAGGCATGGGGTTCGGGAGCGTCTTGGTCTTTATGCACAAGATTTTCGCCAGTTACTGTCAGGGCGTTTTGTCGTCTGGGTGCATGCAGTGTCGGTTGGCGAAACCCGGGCGGCAATCCCTCTCCTTAAAGCTATAAAAAAACGTTACCCCGACGCGACTCTGATTCTGTCGAATGTTACTGAGACCGGACGGGCAATTGCAGCAGATGTTGCCGGGATTGATCACTACATCTTTTTCCCTTTCGATCTGCGTTGGATTGTTCGTAAAGCTCTTAACGTCATTCAACCTGACATGGTGATTATCGTTGAAACGGAGATCTGGCCGAATTTTGTAATTGAGGCCAAACGGCAAAATATTCCCCTGGTTTTGGTGAACGGACGAATCTCTGACCGTTCTTTCCCCCGATATCGCATGGCGGGAAAGTTGCTTGAACCAATCCTTGATTCTATCGCAGGTTTCTGTATGCAATCAGAGCAGGATTCAAGGCGTATCCGTCATCTCGGAGCGCCTGCCGGTCGGGTTCAGGTGACAGGGAACCTTAAGTTTGACATGCAGCCACCACAGATAGACCCCGCAGATATCGAGTCATTGAAAAGAGAATTAAAGCTTCCGGTAAATGCTTGTATCTGGGTTGCCGGGAGTACCCATGACAGCGAGGAGAAAGAGCTGGTTGACGTTTACCAGAAGCTTCGCAAAGTCTGCCCCGATCTGTTCTTGATTCTGGTTCCCCGTCACCCTGAAAGATGCCGTCAGGTTTGCGATGAGCTCACCAAGCTGGATGTCGCTATCACATTACGGAGCGCCGTGGCTTTGATGAACAAGGCTCTTCCACCTGGCGAGGTCATGGTCGTCGACACTCTGGGTGAGATGCTTAAGTTTTATGCTCTGGCAGATCTGGTTTTTGTCGGAGGCAGCCTGGTCCCTGTCGGTGGTCATAATGTTCTGGAAGCATCCTTGATGAAAAAGCCGGTTCTGTTTGGGCCTTACATGCAGAACTTTAAGGAGATTGCACGATTGTTGCGTGCTGCGCATGGCGGTCTGCAAGTGAAAGATTCTGCAGATCTGTATCGACAGATGAAATTGTTACTGGAGAATCCAGACGAAGCTGATCGGATAGGCGATAACGGTGCTCATCTGTTGCATGAAAACCAGGGGGCTACGGAACGAACATTGACAGTGATCTCTCGATATATAGCGGACTGATGACTTCATTGCGTAATCTTTATCTCGAACTGATTGAAAAAGGCCCGCACAGTTTGTTGGGCTGGTTTGTTTTCCTGGGGCTGTGGCCTCTAAGCTGTTTGTATGGATTAATCGTTCGATTGCGCCTCCTTGCTTATTCTCTTGGCTTGAAAAAAATATATTACGCCTCTGTACCGGTAATTTCGGTCGGTAATCTCTCTGTTGGTGGTACCGGCAAAACTCCTATGGTCGATTTCCTGGTGAAGTGGATAATGAAACGTGGCCAGCCAGTTGCCATCGTCAGCCGCGGGTATGGTGGGAATTACTCGGAACCATTTGTCAGGGTCAACCCTGAAGGTGTAGTGAAAAAGAAACCTGCTGAGTGTGGTGATGAACCAGTCTTGTTGGCCAGGCGAAATCCAACTGTACCTGTTTTTGTTGCCAGGCGCAGAGCTCTTGGTGTACAGGCGGCAGAGAAGGCCGGTGCCAAACTGATCATTCTGGACGACGGTTTCCAGCATCG
>CAZXBD010000163.1:0-1973 GCA_964638305.1 uncultured Geobacteraceae bacterium
TTTGCATTATGTATCTGGCTTACTATTTTCTGGTGCAACGCTCCTACTGGTCAAGTTGTCCTACTAGCCACTGAGTGATGACCTCCTCCAGCTCTTTTTGATGGTTGCGGAAACGATGGTCAGCAGCCTTTATCTTTCGCACCGTTATCTGGTTATCACGAGGACCACTATTTTCAAGATGATCGGCCACGCTAGGGTCTGCCAAGCGATCGGCAAGACCGTGAACTATGAGAACAGGTCTGGAGAACTGGGCGATGTTTGTAAACGGGTCGGAGCGGGTCGCCGGCCCCCTCAGACTTACTACATGGTTCGCGGTGTAGAGTGTCTTGCCCAGAGGGCCGAGATCAATCAGCATCCAGGAGTCCCCCTTGCCTGCGGCTTGCAGTTCCTGAGCCCGGCGGAGAACCTCACTTGCCGCTTCCAGGCCGAATGCTCTCACGTTCCATTGGAAGAGATTTCCAGGAGGTCCGGTTAGTATTATTCCGGTTATCCTCGGATCTTGCGTTTCCGCCAGGTAGTAGAGGACCCGATTGGTCCCCATGCTATGACCATAGAGGAAGAGGTTTTTGTAGCGACGACGAGCCATCTCATCCACGCCTGTGGCAATGTCTTGCAGATTTTCTTCGAAAAGGTTTTTCTTCGGCCCCCGATCATGGTCACGCATGTTCAGTGCTAAGGTGGTAAAGCCTTGTTCAGCTAAGGCTTCAGGAAGAAAGTTCATGATTCCCGAATAGAAATTGCCGCCGTAGCCGTGAACCATGAGCACTCCCGCTTCAGTCTGGTTGGGATGAGGCTGGCGCAAAACACCATTCAACCAAGTACCATCTGTGGTCTGCAGTCTTATGGGCTCAATTCGGACTTCTTGTTCAGTTTTAGAGCAGCCTGAGCACAGGAGAAGGACAACCGCCGCCAGGCTAAGCAAGAAAGGTATTTTGACTGCGCGCATTGTTTTTGACTCTCCAGATAGAGCAATGAAGGTGGTGGAGCTTTACCCAATGAACCATGCCGAAGAGAAAGTGGCGGGATTTTACACCTGCAATGATGGTAGAGCACGTGTCATGTTAGCTTGACCGCCGCAAGATGGGCACACTCCACATGAGAACAGAATAAAGTTGCACGAGCTAGGGAGTCTGGCCGCCCAGGAGCCAAGCTGGGTCTACCGAAAAAGTCTCTCTCAGAACCTCGATGTTTTCAGGAGAAAGCTGTTTTTCCCCAGCCTCAACGTCTTCAAGGTCCTCTTCGCTCATACCAAGTTTGAGAGCAAGCACAGCCCGAGTAAGACCGCGAACCTCCCTGAAATTCTGCAGGCGCTTGCCAACTTCCGTGTTGTCAATATCGCTTTTCATAATGATCCCTTCCTATCGCTGTATTTATTCTACAGGTCCGGTACTTATTGTGAGAGAAGCGCAGAAGCACTTTAATCTAACACACATGGTGGTTTTCGTAAATATGACACCCTACCAACAATAAATGACAAATGACAAATGGATGATGACGCCGTATACTGGCACAATTCCTTTCATTCAAAATCGAAAACCTGGTCCTCAGGGCCAGGTCAGATATAGTTGGCTGTATCTGAAGTTAGAAACTGTCGAACTTGCAGCGCCGCTTGGAGTGGGATGCAGCCTATTTGGTATCTCGAATATCGAATGTCGAACAAGGAATTTCGAACAGCAGAAGTTTCTGAAAGAAATGAGATAATGTTTTTCACTTCGATATTCTGCGGTTCAGTGTTCTGCGGTTCTGCGGTTCATATTCTCAAAGACGTGATAGCCAAATGATGATCGGGGAGACTGGATACGATTTTGTAACCGCTTCAAGGGACATCCCAAAGCCGGGTCCTTTGGCCCGGATTCTTTACTGTCTCAAACCATGAGCTTGTAGGGAGGTAGCTGTATAATGTACGCGGTGATCATGGCTGGAGGTAAAGGTACCAGGTTTTGGCCGCGGAGTAGACAAAAGCGACCCAAGCA
>CAZXBD010000164.1:0-12149 GCA_964638305.1 uncultured Geobacteraceae bacterium
GTGCCGATCGCATAGTCGCGGTGACGAATCGCAGTCAACCCGCAGCCGAAGTTCACAGCATCAAAGGGCAGCATGATCAGACGCATGGTCAGCACTGCGACGAGGCCATTCTGTTGCAACTTCCCGTCCCAGCGACTCATCACCGCCGTTGAGTGTGACGCCACAGCTTCACGTCCAAACCAGCGAGCCAGTGCAAAGCCTAGATTGGCGCTGGCATTTTCTCCAATCACTGTAAAGAGGGTGCCGAGCCATGGCCCGAAGATGAGTCCTGATGCGATGGTCAGGAGTGTGGCGGGAAAAAGAATTAAAGGCCGGATGGCGTAAAAAATGATGTAGATGAGCGCAGCATTCAATAGTCCGACGTCATCCAGCCATCCTTGCAGGAGTAGCGGGATGCTGGTCAATGATATCCCCGAACGACACCATAGGAAGAGTGCAAGCAGAAACAAGCAGAGCCAGAGACCGCCGAAGATGAGTTTTAATGGTTTCATGTTTGATTTAAAAGGGGGGATACGCAAATTGTGTGTCCCTCGCATTATTACTCTTTGTAGTTGAACTTGTAGACGAAGCTCTTGGGATCGTAAAAGTCGAGGGCTTTGCCGCCAGTTTCGGCGTAAGGGTAGCCGAACGTATTGAGTGGTTCACCGGCCTGGGAGGGGTTGAGCAAAAGGTCGCGGCCACTTGCAAGCTGAAAACGATAAGCGTCGACACCGCCCCAGAAGTAGTCGCGCAACTCGATGATGCGCGGACTGGTGAGCTCAATTTTTTCGACCAACATCGCCTTGAGTACGTCAGCCGGGTCAGCCGGCACCCAACCATGACCGGGCAGGAAGAATTCAGCCCAGCAGTGCTGCCATGTGGTGATGTCCTGTTCTGCTTTTTTGCCGAGGCGTAGACCAAAGACCTCGCGAGCGGGCACTCCTGCAGCGCGACAAAGGGCTACGAAGACCGAGGAGATGTCGGTGCATTTGCCCCCTGGTTTCAATAGTAAGTAGCAGACATCGCCTGTGCCGCAACCACGAGTTTCGGGGTCACGGTACATGTTCTCAACGGTCCAGTCGTAGATCGCCTTGGTGCGTTCCAGTACGGTCACCTTGCCAGTAACGATCTTGTCAGACAATTCTTTGACGGCACCATCGGTTGGCCCGATGCTGGTGGGCGCCAGGTACTCTGCGTAATCATCCGGGTTCCAGGACGGTTCCCGGACAGGGAAGTCTCCACGGCGCAGCTCGTCACGCGTTACATCAAAGGCAAGGGACAGCTTGCGGCTCTTGCTGCCCTGTGCCCATTCGGCATAAAGCAGCGGCGTGCCGTTAGTTGTCACTGTGTAAACGCCTGCTGAGGAGTAGTTGCCCTCCAGTCTGATGTTGCCGATCAACTGATCATGATTGGAGACCGGATAAGGAATCCAGAGCTGAACCTTCTGGCTGGCCGGTTGAGCACTCAGGTCGAACTCCATGGTCACTTCTCCGGAGCGGTTCTCGGCCCAGCAGGACATGGAAATAAGCAAGTTGATGGTGATGCAAAGAAGTAACAATCTTTTCATGGTTGGTTTTTCCTGTGGAGGTGTTTGGTGTGGCTCAAGGTCACGCATTGTGATTGATTGAAAGCTTCGGGTCAAACCGAAAGTTGCTGTAAATAAGGATAGCACCTGATTGATAATACCGGGGGAGTTGCCTCTCGGCCTGCAGCGACGCGATTGCAAAACGGTCCGTTTTGAAGTCAGGGCCCTCTTTCAGCGATCCAGATAGCGTGGAGATCCCCTTTGTTGTCTTGTTCTGGTACCCGGGACTGCTTCACTTTGAATCCGATCTTGCGCAGACGTTCCATGAAATTGCGGCTCGTTGCCGCCGACCATACGGCCAGGATCCCTTCCGGGCGGAGCGATCTATAAGCCTCGGTCAGCCCCTCTGTCGAGTATAGCCAGTCATTCTTTTTACGGGTCAGACCGTTGGGGCCATTATCGACATCGAGCAGGATCGCATCATACGTCTGTTTCTGCGACCGTAAAAGTTTGGCCACATCGCCCTCGCGAAGCGTGGTTCGTTTATCCTGTAGTGGATGTCCCGCATACTTGCCAAGCACGCCACGGTTCCAGGCAACGACACCCGGAACCAGCTCTGCGACCACCACTTCCGCATCCTCGCCAAGGTGACGCAAGGCCGCGGCCAGTGTAAAGCCCATGCCGAGGCCACCGATCAGGACCCTGGGTTGGTCACGGCCGGAAATTTTGCGACAGGCAAGTTCGGCCAGTGCATCCTCAGACTGGTGAGCCCAGGTACTCATCAGAGTGCCAACGTCTTCAATGCTGATGGAGTACTCCTCGGCACACTTGAAGAGTTGCAGCTTGCCACCGCTGCCCGGAATCTCCGCTGTATCAACCAACTCTTCGGCGGCCATTTCTTTATCTGTAGTTTCTGAAGCCATAATCCTTATTCACTCATATAATTGAGTGTTTGGAGCCACATTGATGCCCGCTCGGACCGAATATACCGCCGGAATGAGTAAATAGCTTCCTAATTCTAAAGTGCAGCGGTAACTTTAAGTGGTTGTTTCCATGGAAATCCGGGCGAAAAACTTTTTTAACCCCTCCAGATCAGTCAACCTGATATTGCGGTATGAGGTTTTAAGCAGCCCTAGCGATCTCATCTCTTTCAGCTGCTCAGCTACGGCTTCACGGGAGGCGCCGATCAAGTTAGCGAGATCTGTTTGAGTCAAGGGGATGCGAATCCCGCCGTCAGTTTCAGTCACCCCATGACGTTGGGCCTGCCACAAAAGTCCGAGCGCCAACCTGCCAGCCAGGGGCTGGAAAACAAGGTCTTCAAGCCGCATTTCCAGCTCTCGACGTCGTAAGCCAATCAGCTTGAGGACCCGAAGCGTCATTTCGGGGTGGCGCTGAAGGATGCCTTCAAAATCTCCACGGCTGATTATGCAGACCAGCGCATCATCAATAGCTTCGGCGCTGTGTGAGCGAATCTCCTCGTCTACCAGAGCCAGTTCACCGAAAATTTCACCCGGTCCGAGAATATCCAGAATCATTTCTCGACCCTCGGGGTTAGCTCTCAATAACTTTATTCGGCCCTCTTTGACCAGATAAATATTGTCGCTCGGTTCTTCTGAAAAGAACAGGCGTGTGTTCCGCTTACAGGAGGTCATCTCGCTGCGCATGGCAAGATCCTGTAACTCTTCTTCTGCGAGCCATGAGAAGAGAGCCGCATTTTTAATGTACCAGAGCCGTCGATCCATAACTTGTCCTCGATGTGTTGTTGTCTGTGTGCCTTAAATAAGCCAATCCCGGTTTACAGAATTTTCGGAAATCTGTCAAAGCCGATGAAGATTTCGCAGCTACCAATGTTTTTTCAAAGTTCTTGTCTTTTCCCTGCGCTAATCCTATCACAACAAACAAAAGGGCCCGGTCTCCGTTTCAAGATGAGAGCTAGCCTTGAATGGGCACCCACTGGTAGATCAGTATGGTGAGTGGCCCCATCAGGTTGAACATGAACATGATACCAACTGTCATCAACAAAACACCGGCGCAGATTTCGATCAGTCGGATGTACTGGCGGAAACGATTAAACGCGATCAGAAAATGGTGGAAAAGCAGCCCCGAGATCAGGAACGGAGCACCTAGCCCCAAGGAATAGACCGAAAGTAGACTCACCCCTTCGCCGACTTGACCGGAAGAGGCTGCCACTAACAGAATGGACGCGAGGATCGGGCCGATACATGGTGTCCAGCCTGCCGCAAAGGCGACACCAACCACGAAGGTCCCGATGAAACCACTGGGTTTTTTGTGAAGCTGAACTCTTTTTTCACCGAGCAGAACGCCAAAGTGAAACAGGCCTGTCATATGAACACCGAACAAGAAAATCAACAACCCACCGATCTTTTCGATCCATTCCAGGCCCTCGCGCAGGTGGCTCTGGAAATTGCTGGAGGCGATGCCGGCAATTGCGCCGAGGGTAACAAAAACAACGGAAAACCCGATAATAAAGCAAAGTGAGTGGAAAAGTACCGTCAGACGGAGCCTGGCGTCGGGCTGTGCCTCATTCAACTGACTGAAAGACAGTCCAGTAATGTAGGTCAGGTACGAGGGGATCAGCGGTAACACACAGGGCGAGGTAAAAGACAAGATCCCGGCGGTAAAGGCTATCCAATAAGTTATTTCGGGTGACTGTGCCAAATTGATTCACCTTTCTCAAGCCCCCTAAATAAATAGTCTCCTGCGCATTACAAATGGTTTTATGGGAACTACTGTAAATTCTCTGCCCGGCACCTCCCTCTGGGTAGAGAGGTGCCGGTTTGTTTGTAGTCTACAGCTCAGGTGGGGCCACATAGTTGAAATCAGCACCACACGCAGGGCATTTGACTTTCGCACCGTTTGCAGGGCCTGTTGTCGCACACGCTGAAAGTGAAATGACCAGAAAAGTTGCCGACAGAAGAATGATAAGTTTTTTCATGACGCGTCTCCTTTGATGAGTTAATGCTGCTGGTTGACTGCGTTGAAATCGAAGCAGGATGCCGTTTCTGAACAGCCTGCGTCTCTAAGCTTATGGTCATTATCTCAGGTCATGAGGCGTGTGACTGTAATCCTCATTACAGTCTTGAAAAAAAGATTTATCTTGAGACTAATGACTGGATGGCCTGTTGTGAAGTGTTCCTCGAGAAGGGGCTCTTGTCGTGCCTTCATCTCTATATTAAAAGTGTTGATTTGGATTGGAGTCGCTTGACTTTGCGAGAAATTTATAGGTAAGGTGACAGCCAAATATTCAGATGCCGCAAGGCTTTAACCTGTCTCCTTGGTTTGTCCTCGGAACAGGTTAAAAGGAAACCCGGTGAAAATCCGGGACGGGCCCGCCGCTGTAACCGGGGACGAACGTCGCATGTATGTCACTGGCTCTCTTTAGAAGGGTTGGGAAGGCGCGACAAGTAGGAAGAACCGGAAGTCAGAAGACCTGTCTGAAGGAAGTTGCGTTGCTGTTCTCGCGGTCAAGGAGCAGTTGCCAGAAAATTCGCGGATATTACAGGGAATCCCCGGATCAATTTTTATTGACCGGGGATTTTTTTATTTTCTCTCTCCCCGGTCCCTTGTGTAACAGGAGTTGGAAATGTACAGAAGTATGATGTTTGTGTTGTTGGGTCTGTGGATTTGTGGATCGGCGTTTGCGGTGGAAACTGAATTGGAAACGTCGGCGGCGGTGATGAAGGAGGTTGTGGTCACAGCGACCAGGCAAGAGGAGCCTCTCTCCAAGGTGCCTGCTAATGTGACGGTTGTCAGTGAGTCGGAAATCGCTCAATCACCGGCAGAAACTGTCCCCGAACTTCTAAGGGGTGTTGCTGGTGTTCTGGTCAACGATATTGCTGGCAATGGTCGGAATTACACTGTTGACCTGAGAGGCTTTGGTGAAACTGCTTCGTTGAACACACTGGTCCTGATTGATGGTCGGCGCATCAACCAAGCCGATCTGAGCGGTGTGGATTGGACTCTTATCCCCAAAGATCGGGTCGCGAGGATTGAAATTGTTCGTGGTGGCAGAGGCAGTGTTTTGTACGGCGACAATGCGGCCGGAGGCGTTATCAATATTATTACCAAAAAGGGCACTCAGAAGCTGACCACCACTGCAAAATTGTTTGCAGGCAGTTATGATACCTTTCAGGCCAATGCCTCGGTCAGTGGTGAAGCCAGCAGCGTGGCGATGGCAGTAAACGGCAATTATCGAACTTCGGATGGGTATCGTGACAATAGCGATACCGAGGCCAAAGACGTTGGTATGAACCTGAGCTATAATTTCTCTGACCGGTTCTTCCTGGACGTAAGCGGTGGCTATCATGAAGACGATACCAGCTTGCCTGGAGCCTTGACTAAAAGTGAGCTGGCTGGTGGCGTGTCAAGAACGTCGTCTCTTCATCCCGATGACTACGCTGACACGGAGGATTGGTATCTGCAGGCGACCCCTCAGTTTTTTATTACAGATAATAGTTATTTGACGGCTGATCTTTCGACACGAAAACGAGAATCGAAATTCTTCTCTTTTTTTGATGTCGGCGAGTATAAGGGCAGGACAGATATAGACACCCTGGCTTTCTCGCCACGGCTGGTCCTGAATGAACGGCTGTTCGGTTATGCGGCTAATATCCTGTTGGGTTTTGATTATGAGAAGAGCGACGAGGATATTCTGAACAAGTCAATCTTCTTTGGTTTTCCTTCTACTGCGTCATATGACATGAGTAAAAAAACTCGTGCCTATTTTGTCCATGCGGATCTTGATCTTACCGAGGAATTTGCCGTCTCGGCCGGATTCAGAAAAGACAAGGCAGAGTTCAAGTTTAAATCGAACGATGTCGGAACCTCAGATTCGAATACGATCGACGAAGAGCTTTATACCTGTGGGGCCAATTACCAGTTTATGGATAACTCTTCGGTTTATGCCAGCTATTCTAAGAGTTTCAGGTACCCCGTTATTGATGAGGCGTTCAATTTCTTTAGCAATACTGTCAACAGCAGCTTGGATGCACAAACGTCTGATGACTTTGAAGCTGGTTTGCGGCTTCAATCTGACTCGGGCTTGGCTCTTGGGGTAAATCTGTTTCGAGTCGTGACGGAAGATGAAATTTTTTACAATCCGGCGAGCTTTGCCAATGAAAATTTTGATGGTGACACTATCCGGCAAGGTGTTGAGCTGTCTGCGAGCAAGAATATCTACGATATCCTGTTTAGCGGCAGCTATACATTCCGGGATACCGATATCGATGGTGGACAATATGATGGGAATGAATTGCCAAACGTCCCAGAGCACCAGTTTGCCTTGGGGGCTCAGAAGGCGTTCGGCAGCCACATTCTCTTAAATCTTAATGGCAGCTACGTAGGTGAACGTCGGTTCATCTCAGACTTTGCCAATACTCATGAAGAACTGGAAGATTACTTTTATCTTACAGGGAAGCTTTCCTATCTGCTGGAAAAAGGTTCGTTGAATGTCATTGTTAATAATATCCTTGATGAAGAGTATTCAGAGTATGGTGCTTTAAATTTTATGGGAGAAGAAGGTTTTTACCCCTCCCCAGAGATTAATTTCCTGGTGGGGATTGATTTTACATTCTGAGTGGCGCAAACCATCTGGAAGCCTGATAAAAAATACTGTAACGTCGCCGGGGTTTTACCCTGACGACGTTACAAAGGCGCACTATGAAAAAACCCCTGTTTTTTTTGATGCTGTCAGCTCTCCTGGTCACCTCTGCGCAAAGTCGTGAGATGGTTGACCAGATCGGCCGCAAGGTTGAGTTTGTGGAGCCTTTGACACGTGTCGTGTCACTGGCTCCCAGTCTCACTGAAACCAGTTATGATGTCGGGGGTGGCGCTAATCTAGTCGGTGCAACCCGGTTTGCTACCTATCCAGAAGCAGCGGCACGGCTGCCAAAGGTTGGTACCTATGTTGCGTTGGACATTGAAAAGATCGTCAGTTTACGTCCGCAGCTCTGTCTGGCCATCAGAGATGGAAACCCGAAAGCTTCAGTTGATAGGCTCGAATCTCTGGGGATCCCGGTCTATGTCTTCGACCCGAAGAGTCTGGAAGATGTCGTTGATACGGTGGTTCGACTTGGTGATATCTATCGGACAGAAGTCAAGGCTTCTGCTCTGGCGTCAGGCTATTACCAGCGGTTAAATAAGGTCGCCCGACAACTTGAAAGGACTAAAGGACGACCTCGGGTGTTCTTTCAGATCGACGCTCAGCCGATTATCTCTGCTGGTGCCGACACCTTCCTTGACCAGCTTCTGGTTAGATCTGGTTCCGTTAATCTTGCAGCCGATCGCACCGGTTATCCTCGCTACTCCTGGGAAGAGCTTCTGGGGTTGATGCCTGAAGTCGTCCTTCTCGCTTCTATGGGTGGCGGTTATTCGGACCAGGAGCTCAGAGACCGTTGGGAGGCCTGGCCACAGATCCCTGCAGTCAGTAATAACCGTCTGTATGTGGTTGATGCGGACCTCTTTGACCGCCCCTCGCCGAGGTTGATTGATGCACTTGAACATTTGGTTGGCCTGCTTCACCCCAAGCTTACCGGTATTCAATAGCCCTGGAGGACAAGAGTCCTGAAAATGCTTGGATACAGCCCTGTCTATAAAAAACTGACCACCGTCACGCTGATTCTTTTCTTTGTGTTAATCGTATCCGTAGTGCTTGGCTTGACTATCGGTTCGTCTGGTAGCACAGCTGGCGCCTGGAAAGTTCTTCTGGGGCAGGGTACTCAGGACGCAACTCTTGAAGTGATTATCTGGCAGTTGCGTTGGCCGCGCGTGGTCCTGGCCGCAACTGTTGGAGCAACTCTTTCTCTTGGTGGGTTGGTTTTTCAGGCTTTACTGCGCAACCCCTTGGCAGAACCTTATATCCTTGGCATCTCAGGCGGTTCGGCAGTGGGAGCCATCCTTGGCATTCTGGCCGGCTTCAGTCTCTTCCCCGGTTTGACTCTGAGCTCTTTTGTTGGCTCTCTGCTGGTCTTATTGCTGGTCCTTCTGCTGAGTAGTCGCAGAGAGGGTCATAGTGATTCCCTTTTGCTGGGTGGTGTGATGGTCAATGCCTTTTGTGGTGCGATCATCATGTTTTTAATTTCCGTCAGTAAGACCGTGCAGATGCAAAAAATAATTTTCTGGTTGATGGGCGACCTTTCGGCGGTCGGTGCTGACAGCTTGCCGCTACTCCTTGGCGTTCTGCCCTGCTTTCTGATTATCTTTCTTCTTGCTCAACCACTTAACCTGCTTTTGACTGGACGTGAAAGTGCCTCCGCTATGGGGGTCAATGTTCCGGTCGTCATCCTCGTGCTTTTGCTGACGGCTTCCTTGATGGTGAGCCTGACTGTCTGCCACTCTGGTTTAATTGGTTTTGTAGGTTTGACGATCCCGCATATTTTGCGCATGGTGCTCGGTTCCGATCATCGCATTCTGATCCCGTCGTGTGTATTAACGGGGGCGTCCTACCTGATTCTTTGCGATCTGTTAGCGCGCAGTCTGCCAAGTCAGGGCGAAATGTCAGTGGGGATCGTTACGGCCTTAGTCGGCGCGCCGCTCTTTATTGGTCTGCTTTGGAGGTCGCGACAATGAGCCTGATCGATATTCGTGGAGTCAGCCTCCAATATAGCGACCGGCAGGTGATTAATCGAGTCACTATGCAGGTTGATCAAGGTGAATTTTTTGTCATTATAGGCCCGAATGGGGCAGGGAAAACCACTCTGCTTAAGGCCTTGTCAGGATTGCACACATTAGTCGAAGGTGACATTCATGTCCATCGGCGCCCGATTGCCAGTTATTCAAAGAAAGAACTTGCCCGCACGCTTGCACTGGTCCCCCAGCAGATTAATGCGGATTTTCCTTTTACTGTGGCAGAGACTGTGTTGATGGGTCGTTATCCTCATCTTGGGCTTCTGGCTGTTGAGGGTAAACAGGATTTGAAACTGGCCGAGCAGGCGATGGAATTTACCGAAGTGAGTCATCTCGCAGGGCGTCGCCTCTGTCAACTCAGTGGTGGAGAGCGACAACGGGTTATTATTGCCAGGGCAATTTGCCAGCAGTCGAAAATCCTGCTTCTTGACGAACCCACCGCTTCGCTTGACCCGGCTCATCAACTCAGGATCATGGATCTGATGGAAAGGTTGCGTCACGAGGCACTGGTCACTGTTGTGATGGTCTCTCACGATCTGAATCTTGCTTCCAGTTACGCTGATCGTCTGCTGCTGCTTAAAGATGGTGAGGTAGAAAAAATCGGGACGCCCCAACAGGTTTTGACCAGTGAACAGCTGTCTCAAAGTTATGGGTGCTCACTGTTGGTTGATGAAAACCCACTGCTTGGCAAGCCTCGGGTCAGTCTGGTGCCTGAAGGTGCTATTGCAAAGGCAGGCAGATAAGAACCTGAAGTCGAGCCTTCAGCCGGCTGCAAAGCGTCAGGACTGGGGATTGTTTTTCTGGGGTCTTGTGAAGAACTTTTGACTGTCGGGAATAAGACAAAAAAATGGGGTGTCCTTAAGGAGGGAGAAGGACACCCCAAAATACGGGTTTCTATGGTGATTTATTTATAACCAATATGGTCATAAACGTCAAGTAAAGAATTTATAGGGGAAAGAATTTTATTAAAGAAGAAGGGTTTTGTTGTTTGACATAACTCTTTGTTTTCGTTATAACTGCGCACTTGTGGTGTCGTCGTCAGAATATGGTGAATTTTTACTTGCAATTTGCCTGATGCTGTTGTATATAACGCCCCTTGTGCTGGCGTAGCTCAATAGGCAGAGCACCTCACTTGTAATGAGGATGTTGGGGGTTCGATTCCTCTCGCCAGCTCCATTGAGCTACCGGGGAGCTTGACTCCCTTAAAACAATATATAAGGTGTCCCCTGGAGGGGTTCCCGAGTGGCCAAAGGGATCAGACTGTAAATCTGACGTCGAAGACTTCGGAGGTTCGAATCCTCCCCCCTCCACCATTTAAGAGCCTTGCCGGAGAAAAGCAGAACTGTTTGGCGCAGGAGGTTTATAACCGTAGCGACTGCGAGAAGAGCCCTGCTGGACTCTAAAAAGAAGATTTCATAAGATTTAAGGTACAAGCCCAACGAAATGATTTATGCGGGAGTAGCTCAGTTGGCTAGAGCATCAGCCTTCCAAGCTGAGGGTCGCGGGTTCGAATCCCGTTTCCCGCTCCAATTTCGTGGTTGTCTCATAGTTAGAGAGTGATTTGACAGGCCCACATAGCTCAGTAGGTAGAGCACATCCTTGGTAAGGATGAGGTCATCGGTTCAAATCCGATTGTGGGCTCCATTTCACGAACAGCAAGACATTGAAAGAGACAGTTGCGATATTGAGTTCGTTTCGTAAGTAGCTTGGTGTGATACAGGCGGTCACGAGAAGTTGACCTGCCGGCAAACAAACGCAGACATTAATTTAAGAACAAGACAAAACAAGGGAGGATAACGCAATGGCCAAAGCCAAGTTTGAGCGGACAAAGCCGCATGTCAACATCGGTACGATCGGTCACGTTGACCACGGCAAGACAACCCTGACGGCAGCAATTACGAACGTGCTTTCTTCAAAAGGCGGCGCCGAGTTTCAGGCGTTCGATCAGATCGACAACGCTCCCGAAGAACGTGAGCGCGGTATCACGATCGCAACGGCCCACGTTGAGTATGAGACAGACAATCGTCACTACGCACACGTTGATTGCCCAGGTCACGCTGACTACGTCAAGAATATGATCACCGGTGCCGCCCAGATGGACGGTGCGATCCTGGTGGTTTCCGCTGCTGATGGCCCTATGCCCCAGACCCGTGAGCACATCCTGCTCGCTCGTCAGGTTGGCGTTCCTTCCATGGTGGTGTTTTTGAACAAAGCCGACATGGTTGACGACGAAGAGTTGATGGAGCTGGTTGATCTTGAGATCCGTGAGCTGCTCTCCTCTTACGATTTCCCTGGCGACGATATTCCGGTCATTCCCGGTAGTGCTCTGAAGGCGCTGGAGTGTGGTTGTGGCAATGATGGTTGTGCCGCCTGCGAGCCGGTTCTTGAGCTGATGCGTCAGGTTGATGCTTACATCCCTGAACCAGAGCGTGCAGTTGACCGTCCGTTCCTGATGCCCGTCGAGGACGTCTTTTCGATCTCCGGTCGTGGCACAGTTGCTACGGGTCGTGTTGAGCGCGGCATCATCAAGGTTAGTGAAGAAATCGAAATTGTCGGTATGAAAGAGACGACCAAGTCTGTTGTCACCGGCGTTGAGATGTTCCGCAAGCTTCTGGACGAAGGCCGTGCTGGTGATAACTGCGGTATCCTTCTGCGCGGTGTCAAGCGCGAAGAGATCGAGCGTGGTCAGGTCCTGGCGAAGCCGGGCAGCATCACTCCTCACACCAAGTTCAAAGCTGAAGCTTATATCCTGACCAAGGAAGAGGGTGGTCGTCATACTCCTTTCTTCAAAGGTTACCGTCCCCAGTTCTACTTCCGTACCACGGACGTGACTGGAATCGTGGAGCTTCCGGAAGGGACCGAGATGGTCATGCCTGGTGATAACATTGCTATCACTGTAGACCTGATCACCCCGATCGCCATGGATAAAGAGCTGCGCTTCGCAATCCGCGAAGGTGGTCGTACTGTTGGCGCCGGTGTCGTCAGCGATATTGTCGAATAA
>CAZXBD010000165.1:0-2978 GCA_964638305.1 uncultured Geobacteraceae bacterium
CGACGCGCTCGACAAAGAACTGGACCGAGCCGAGAAAGAGGCCGTCCCGGTGATGGATCTTCTTTATCGCCTGGCCCTCGAAGAACGTCGGGTACGTCAGGAAAAAAGCCTGACCAACCGCCTCAAACAGGCCCGCATGCCTTGGGACTGGACCCTGGAAAGCTTTCCCTTCACCCAGCAACCCGGGGTCAATAAAATCCAGATCAAGACCCTCGCCGGCCTGGACTTCCTCCGCCGTGCCGAGAATCTGGTGTTTATCGGCCCACCCGGTACCGGCAAATCCGGCTTGGCCTGCAGCCTGCTGCGGCAGGCCTGCTTCAACGGATATCGCTGCCGCTTCTACGATGCCCAAGCCTTGCTGGATGAACTCTATGCCTCACTGGCCGATCGCAGCACTCCCCGGCTGCTCAAGCGCCTGAGTAATTATGACGTCCTTTTGATTGACGAAATTGGCTATCTGACGCTCCGCCCTGAACAGGTCAACGCCTTCTTCAAACTCATGGAACTGCGCTACGACCGCAAGGCGACGATCCTGACAACCAATCTCGATTATCCCGAGTGGTATGACCTGTTCAAACGCAAGCCATTGGTCGATGCACTCCTCGATCGCCTGCGCCACCACTGTATCACCGTACGGATCGACGGACCTTCTCTCCGTGTGCCAGAGCAAGAACCGGACCCACCGATTCAAGACAACTCTTCAACACCGGAAGAACATTGAGCACAGACCATGAACAAACGACCACCCCTCGGGCTCTCCTTTCCTCCTGATCTATCCGATGAGACCGCCTACGAGATTGCCGAGTTTCTGGAGGCGCTGATCTTGGCCTTTGATGAACGTTACTTCGCCCAAATCCGACGTCATTACCGAGCGATCAACACCAAGCGCAGCGACCTCTCGGACCGGCCTTGGGAGGACGATGATGAGGCGTAACCCTCCCTCTGACTCGCATCGGGCAGGTCCTGTTTGTCGGCGTGGCGAGGTGCCAGATTGGGCGGAACGCCGGGCTCTATACTACCGGTCTTCGTGTGGATAAGGCGTGAATGTTTTCGCGACGCGAAAAGCGTGTGGGAAAGCCGTGGACAAAAGCGAGCCTGCGATGCTTTTGTCCACGGCTTTTCCACTCTCATTCACCCCTTACCCACACTCCACCGGGCAAACAATGGTGCTGCCTGATATCTTCTTCAACAATAATCATTCTTCTTAAAAAAATCTCTTAAAAGCAGCTCGAGTCACAAGTCCCCGGCTTGCTGCCACACCTCTCCTCATACTTCGAGTCTTACCTCATACCACCAGTAATATTACCGTTCTTTCTCCCTTTCCCGTAAACATTCGTTCAGCTGGTGGGTCAGCTTTTTTCGAGCATAACCTGGCCAGCTTTGGTGAGTGTCAAAGGGGTTCCTTACCGTAACCACCATCTGCACCTACCCAGGCATAACGTAACCCCAAGGCCTTTTGATGACGTACCATCTCCAATGCCAATTCGGATTTGCTTCGATGCTTGCGTTCAGCTTCCGGAATACCCGCTCTATAACAACGGGCAGGACTGGATGCCCACTCTTTGGGTAGATACAAGCGCTCATCAATCAGGGTCGATAGATGGCCTTTCCCCAGGGCTGCAAAAACACCCACCTGGCAATTATCCACCTTGCCCTGACGACCACACCATTGGCGTTGAACGCCGACCGAATGTTTGCCCTTTTTGGCCAGGCCACTTTCATCGATCAACAAACAACTATCTGCTGTTCCACCCAGCCATTGATCAGCCTCCTGAGCCACTTGATCCAGGACGGCACGATGGTCCCACTGAGATTCGGTCAGCATATGTTGAAGACGTTGCTCATCGGCCTCAACGACTGTCTCTTCCATCCGTTCCATATTCTTTTTCTGCGCTTGCATCAGACCATTGAGATAGTGGATTGCTGACTGAAATACCGACCTCGTCTTACTCCGGAAATGTGATTGGAAACGATAGTGAAAACGTTGAAATCGATCTGCAATACGATCTATTCCGTTTATGTGCCTATTAGTAAATTCAAATGACCCTGGTGTTTGTCATTTGACCTTTTTCCTAGCAATGGTTGTTGGGCGATTCACGTCATATATTTTATCTTTTTCAATCGGTTATTATCAGTATTAATCTGACAAAGTAGAATTAGGCAACCATAGGATAAGGAGGAGGAGTTATGAGTAAAATCGTAGAAGAGGTGCTCACAGCAAATGCTGGTTACGCAGCAAACTTTGGCGATAAAGGTGCGCTCCCGATGCCACCCGGGAGGCATTTTGCCATTCTGACCTGCATGGATGCGCGTCTCGATCCGGGGAAATATGCAGGCCTTGCAGAAGGAGATGCGCACGTCATTCGCAATGCGGGTGGGCGTGCTAGCGACGATGCCATCCGCTCATTGGTGATTTCACATAAGCTGCTGGGTACCAATGAATGGTTCGTGATCCATCACACTGATTGCGGAATGGAAACTTTCAACAATGACATTATGGCTAATTTGCTGAACAGCAGTTTGGAAACTGCCACCGTTGACGCCAGCGGCTGGCATGATATAGGAAAAGGGCCCGGCTCCCCAGAAGGACGTTACATCAACTGGTTGACCATTGCAGACAACGCAGCAAGTGTCGTAGAGGATGTAACGCGCATCAAGGCACACTCGTTAGTTCCGAACTATATCCCGGTGTACGGCTATATATACGACTGCAAGACAGGGCAGCTAGTCGAGGTGCCTGAAGCTACCGCTGAAGGTAAGGCCAGCTAATACGCGAGACTTGTTGAAATCAACCATCAAGGCCGGTTATCCGGCCTTTTATTATCCATTCCCTAATACGCTGACACATGCTGAATAGAAAAAACCAGGCCTGATGCCAACCTACGTCCCGGGCCCGCTATCTGGATTCCGGATTTGAGAATCCATTTCCCGTAACCGGACCTTCATATTGTGCACTGCAATAGTCTGTAGCTGACCCA
>CAZXBD010000166.1:0-5313 GCA_964638305.1 uncultured Geobacteraceae bacterium
TGGCATAACCGGGGGCTTTCTGATGGACAAAACCGCTTTGAAAAACGTGCCATAGAACCTTATTGTCTGCCGATCTGAGGTGGGACAATAACCACGGCCCGATGTGTCTTCCGTAGGATTTTTTCCGCAACACTGCCTAAAAATGCATAGTGCAGTTTTCCTTTGCTGTGACTACCAAGAATAATCATATCGGCTTCAATTCTATCGGCAACATCCAGAATCATTGGTGCCGGTTCCCCATGATGGACTTCAACCTTCGGTGGGTGGCGGATCTCTTCTTCAACCAGTTCAGCCTCAGTTTCTATGATTTTGCGTAACTGTTCACGGGTCATACCGGCCATCTCAGATTCGTTTATGGCGTTAAACTTGGCCAGTTTGTCCGCTCCCATACTCAACGCGACCATGTTCAGCACCGACGAATCGACGGTCGGCATGACATGCAAAACATGAACTTGCGCGTGGAATTTGCTCCCTAGCTCCAAGGCATAGCGGATAACGTTGGACGATTCTTTGCTCATGTCTTTGGCGACCAGAATCGTTTTTATATCGATGCTCATAACTACCTCCTGCCAGACAGTCCATAGAGTTAAATAATCATTGCCTTGATTGTATCACTCATAGCTGCCTGGTGTTTGGACCGAACTATCTATTTACGCTGTAGCGACCGCACCTTGCTGTTTCTTTCTTCTGCGGGATTGTAGCAGCCAGATGAAAGCGTAAAGAGCAGCAGCAGGAATATACATCAATTCTTTAGGCAGTCGATGAGCGGGAACCTGAATGTTCAGGATTTCCTGATCGAAGTCTATCCCCGCTTTCTCTGCCGCACTTGAGAAGACAACATTATCAATAAGTATCTTACCTTCTTCCTCGCGGGTTTCGATACCAACACCGGCTAATCTCTCGGCACCTGTCGCCTCATCCCCAACCGTCAACATGATGGTTTTGGTAAATTCCTTACCGCTCATCTTTTCACCCTTGAGCATAATCCGTAGCGCGGAGCCGGGATCCATATCACCCACCCAGGTTTCAAGTTGCGCCGGGGGCTCCTCATGCAAAGGGGGAAAGATCTTATCCCAGACAATTCCAGGTCTAAACAGAATCAGCGCGACCAGCAACAATGCCACGGTCTCCCCGATCCGGCTTTTGACCAGGAAGTAACCCTGGGTGCCGGCAGCAAAGGCAAGCATCGCGAAGATTGCACCGACCACCACTAGCACCAGGTGATACCAATGGTCAATGCCGATCATCAGCAGCTGGGTGTTGAAGATAAACATAAACGGCAATACCGCGGTCCGGATATCGTAGATAAATCCCTGTATCCCTGTTCGGATTGGATCACCGCCCGATATCCCGGCCGCCGCAAAGGCTGCCAGTCCGACCGGCGGGGTATCATCTGCCAGGATGCCGAAATAGAAGACGAACAGGTGGGCGGCGATCAGAGGAACGATCAGGCCATTCTGGGCCGCTAGGTTAACGATAACCGGGGCCATTAGGGTTGAAACAACAATATAGTTCGCCGTAGTCGGCAAACCCATTCCGAGGATCAAGCTGATAATCGCGGTGAAAAGAAGAATCAGCATCAGGTTGCCGCCGGAAATGAATTCGACGAACTCGGTCATGACCAGACCGATACCGGTCAGAGTCACGGTGCCAACGACGATACCGGCAGCGGCGGTAGCAACGCCGATTCCGATCATGTTCCGGGCGCCGGCAACGCTGCCGTTAATCAGATCAACAAAGCCTTCCCGAAAGGAAAACCCCTCTTGCCCCTGTAACTTACGGAAAAAACCTTTGATCGGACGCTGGGTCAGCAGAATAAAAATCATCAGCACCGTCGCCCAGTAAGCTGATAAAGCCGGAGAGAGACGCTCCACAACCAGGCACCACATCAACACCACGACCGGCAGAAGGAAATAATACCCCGCTTGCGCCGTTTTACCGAGGTGCGGCAGCTCTTTGATCTCTGTCGTTTGTTCCAGCTCGGGAACCTTGCAGGCAAACCAGAGCAGGAACAGGTAGGCAGCCGCCAGCAACACCGAAACGATATAGATCGTTGCTCCACCGCCAACCACTTTTATCCAGCCCAATCCGTAATAGGTGGCTCCGGCAAGAATGATCATGAAGAGAAAACCAAAGACAGCCGTCAGCATCCGCTGGGCAACAGTCTTGGTAACCGTTTTTTCCATCCCCTCCAGCCCAAGCTTACAGGCCTCAAGATGGACGATGTAGACCAGCGCGATGTAGGAAATAACCGCCGGCAGAAAGGCATGCTTGATAACTTCGATATAGGTGATGCCAACATACTCGACCATCAGGAAGGCAGCGGCCCCCATAACCGGCGGCATCAACTGGCCATTGGTCGAGCAGGCAACTTCGATCGCCCCTGCTTTTTCAGGTTTGAAGCCAACTTTTTTCATTAGCGGAATGGTAAAGGTTCCAGTGGTAACAACATTGGCAATCGACGAACCAGAAACCAGACCGGTTAAGCCGGAAGACACAACCGCAGCTTTTGCCGGGCCACCCTTCATGTGGCCCAAAGCCGCAAAAGCGGTGCGGATAAAGTAGTTCCCCGCTCCGGCCGCTTCGAGCATCGCGCCGAACAACACGAACATGAAGACCATCCCAGTCGAAACACCAAGCGCCACACCGAAGACCCCCTCGGTTCCCAGCCAGTAATGGGACATCCCTTTAGAAAGGCTGGCCCCTTTGTGGGCAATAACATCCGGCATCCACTGGCCACCAAAGGTGTAGGTGCAGAAAACTGTAGCCACGATCATCAGTGGGGGACCCAAGGCACGACGGGTAGCCTCAAGTAAAAGGATCAAACCGACAACTGAAACAACTAGATCAACCTGGGTCGGCATGCCAGGACGATCTGAAAGTTGGACATAAAAAATATAGAGATATGACGCACAGAAGGCACCGATCAGGCCCAACGCCCAATCCTGCACGGGAATATACTTTGTCGGTGATTTTTTAAAGGTCGGAAAAGCAGTAAAAGACAGAAAAATCGCAAAAGCCAGGTGGATGGCCCGTGCTTCCGTATCATTGAGAACAAGGATATTAAACAAAAAGGGCAGCGGTGATGCATACCAGAGTTGAAATATTGTCCAAATGAGCGGGACAAAAAAGAGAACTTTCTTCGGAAATGCACCAGTCGGATTACGTGCACCGGACTCCGTTTCGGCAATCATCTCCTGGAGCTCTTCTTCTGTCTTGACAGTCTCTTGTGCTTCGGTCATGGCAATAATCCTTCAACTTGACGAATGACGGGCGATCTCATTCGATATATCACCGATGGTTCTGTAGAAAAAAAATGCACCGCATGGGCGGTGCATTTTTTCTAGCATAACAACATAGACTTACATCAACCCTGCTTCTTTGTAATACTTGACAGCACCATCATGCAGAGGTGCGGACAGACCATCTTTGATCATCTCCTCTTTCTTCAGGTTGGCAAATGCCGGATGCAGCTTCTTGAAGTCATCGAAGTTCTCAAAAACAGCCTTGACAACATTGTAGATGACATCAGTAGGAACCTTGGCTGAGGAAACAAAAGTTGCTCCGACACCGAAAGTTTTGGTGTCAGTGTCGGTACCACGGTACATACCGCCAGGAATAGTCGCTGTACGATAATAATCGTTGTCAGCAACCAACTTGTCAATTGCAGGACCGGTGACGTTAACCATAACGGAATCACAGGTGGTGGTCGCTTCTTTGATCGAACCACTTGGATGGCCAACGGTGAAAACCATAGCGTCAACTTTGTTGTCGCACAGAGCCTTGGACTGCTCGGCAGATTTCAGCTCAGAAGCAAGTTTGAAATCTGCTTTAGTCCAACCCATAGCGCCCATAGCGATTTCCATGGTGCCGCGCTGACCGGAACCTGGGTTGCCAATATTTACACGCTTACCTTTGAGGTCTTGAAAATTCTTGATGCCGGAATCTTTACGGGCAACAACAGTGAAGGGCTCAGGATGAACAGAGAATACCGAGCGCAGATCTTTGTTAGGGCCCTGAGCCTTGAACTTGCTGGTGCCATTATATGCGTGGTACTGCCAGTCTGATTGAGCAACGCCCATGTCGAGCTCACCAGCCCGGATGGTGTTCAGGTTGTAAACCGAGCCACCGGTACTCTCGACCGAGCAGCGGATGCCATGAGTTTTTTTTGTCTTGTTGACCAGGCGGCAGATCGCGCCACCAGTCGGGTAGTAAACGCCGGTAACGCCACCTGTACCGATGGTAACGAACTGTTGTTCTGCTTGTGCATCAGTCACTATGACGGATGAAAAGCTCAGTGCGACAGCTAAGGACAACATGAACACGAAATACTTTTTCATTGCTAACTCCTCCTCAAAATAAAAAGGTTCTGCCCACCCCGTGTGGGATTAAGATTTAGGCTATATGATAGCAAAGAGGATACCAGCTGCAATGGAATCTTCTTAAACTGTTGGCTAGAATGCTGTTTTATCGATTTATGACTGTTTTAGGTGAGAGGAACACCTATAGCCAAGAAAGTAGAATTGCTTAATCTCTAGGGGTATTCTTTGGTATTTCTAGCGGCTTATCTATGGTTGATTAATTGCGGGGTATAGCTAGGGCTATACCCCTTTAGGGTTGTTTTTGATTCAAACGCTTATTGAGTCCTGGCTGTGAGATTCCAAGTAGCCGAGCGGCGATACTCTGATTCCCTGCAGAGCGCTGCATCGCTTCTGTGACAAGCAGTTGCCCTGCTTGTTGTATTGTTGGGAGTTCGGTCATTGCAGTAAATGGATTGTCAGCCGTTTGTGGTGTCTCATCAACTGCTTGCCGTGCTGGGCCCCCAATTCTTTCCAGAAAGCTCTGCATCGATAATGTTTTGGAATTGTGCAGACTGACCGCATCGTAAACCATTGCTGCAAGTTCGCGGATATTGCCGGGGAAGCTATAAGTCGAGAGCAATACGGCCAACTCTTTCGGAGGGGTCGGTTTCTTTTTACCGAGTTTGCCGGCTGCTTCAGTGAGAAAATGATCGAGAAGTAGAGAGATATCCTCTTTTCGATCACGCAGTGGAGGAAGATGAACCTGATGCGAGATCAGCCGGTAATACAGATCCCGGCGGAATTCGCCTCGGGTCATTTTTTCTTCCAGATCAGCGTGGGTAGCGACGATGATTCGGGCACTCATCTGCCTGGGCTTATCACTGCCCAGTGGGTAATACTCACCATCTTGCAGCAGGCGGAGCAGCTTGACCTGCGACGCGGCGCTGAGGTCGCCGATTTCGTCGAGGAACAAGGTTCCTTTTGCTGCTGACTCGATCATCCCTTTGCGAGT
>CAZXBD010000167.1:0-5915 GCA_964638305.1 uncultured Geobacteraceae bacterium
AGGGACAACCCCTGCAGCCGTTGACCCCAGGGTACCGCTCTTGTACGTGGCAGGGCTGCCAACGGTTTTGAAGGGCGCGAAAAGAGTGACCGCACTTTTGTAGCCGAGTTCAGGGGCCGCCTTGTCAAAGCGGGTGACAGCGTTAATGGCCTGATCGAACTTCTGGTTTCCTGCCGCGGCCTTTGCGTAGGCCATCGAGCCGGACTGGTCCATAAAGATAATAAAATTATCTGCCTTTTTTACCATCTCCGCCGAAGCAGCGAACGGGACAGCCAGACTGAGGGCCAGGAGTACGGAAATTAGTGTCAATGACAGTTTGAAAAATTGTTTCATCAGCTTCTCTCCTTTTCGGGTTTATGTATAACCAAAGAAAACTCCTGAATGACCCTGTTAATAAGAACTCTCACATGCAAAGAGTACCGAAAGAAAAGGATTAGTCAACTAGCTGAACACACTAAAGTTACAAGTCGATAGATTTTTTCTCGAGGCTCTTGATGCAAGGGCTGCAAACAGACAATATATTCTACTCTGCGGGACTCAGCGGACCGGGAAAAATCCCGAACAACAGGCACAAAAAAAACCGGCAAAGCCGGTTTTTTGTAAAACTCAAGATTTAAAGTCTCGTCTATAAATACTTGTTCGGATTCACGGGTACTCCGTTGAGACGAATCTCGTAATGGACATGCGAGCCTGTTGAACGACCAGTATTGCCTACAGAGGCTATTCGATCACCACGCCTGACTCGCTGCCCCACCTTGACATGATATTTGGAATTATGCCCATAGAGTGTGCGGTAACCGTAACCATGGTCAACTGTTACCATCTTTCCATAACCGGGCTCGGTCTTGACACTACTGACTATACCATCAGCGGTGGCACTCACAGCGGTACCAGTCCGTGCAGCTATATCGAGACCTTCATGCATCTTGCGTCTGCCATTGAACGGGTCACGACGGAGACCGAAACTTGAAGTTAACCAGCCCTTGACTGGCCAGCCCAGAGGTTTGGCGGCGAGCAACGAGCGTTGGTCGTTGAGAATACCCTGTATCTCTTCCTGGCTCTCTCGACGCAGGTCAATCTGACGGCGAACTTCATCAATCCGCTGCTGAATCTCATTGAATTCACGGTTGACATCATCGACTTTCGCCGGACCGCCGATCCCCGCAATACTATCACCCTTGGGTGCTGAAAGTTTTGCCATGACACGCACTTTGGCATCATTCTGTGCCAGAACAACCATTTCCTGGCGCAGGTCTTCAAGTTTGACCACCAGGCGGTGCAGTTCCTCGCGCTGCGAAAGGTTTTCAACTTGCAGCCTTTGCAGTTCATTGCGATCGAGGTTGGTCATAACGTAGTCGGCGACTAACCCAACGAGACCCAACGCCAGGACAACAGTCAACGCGAGAACGCTCTTGACGACTGTACTGCGCACACCAAATCGGCGAACATGGTGGGACCCTTCAGGGATAATCAATATGGTAAAACGTTTTGCAGCCAAGATTCAGAACCTCCAAAAAACCTTTGTATTTAATGGACTTCAACGCACATTAATAAATGATTGACAGACATAATGTCAAGGTCAAACGCATCATTTGACACATATTTTGTATTCATTTCCATTACTTGTCAGATCATAGCGACAGACATAGAGCGATTTCATCGCATTCGGGAAACTTTGCACATTTGATGCAATCTCCCCATATTTTCTGTGGCAACTCTGACTTTTCGATCACCTCGAAACCAAGCTTTTCAAAAAAGACCTGTTGGTATGTCAAAGCAAAAACCCTGCCAATACCAAGATGACGAGCCTCGGAAATGCAGGCTTCAACCAAGTGTCTGCCGACACCTCGCCCGCCATAATCCTGGTGCACGACCAGTGAACGCACTTCAGCAAGGTCTTCCCAACAGATGTTCAGAGCTGCGGCACCGACGACCTGCCCATCTTCAACAAAAACGTAAAAATCTCGAATCGCTTCAAAAATGTCCATGAGCGATCTTGGCAGAACCAGGCCATCTTTTGCGTAAACCAGCAAAAGTTTGTGAATCTCGCGAGCGTCCTGAAGAATAGCCTTGCGAATCATAGTTACTCCTGACAATAGTTATCTTCAGACAGCAGTCGAAGTAGCAATCAGTTCTTTTGCATGCAACAGGGTCTGCTCGGTAACCTGTGCCCCACCGAGCATCCGCGCCACCTCACGTACTCTTTCGTCACCATCTACGCACTCCATTGCAGTCACAGTGCGACCCTCTAGCTCGCTTTTGACAACCTGGTGGTGATGATCGGCAAAGGCGGCAACCTGAGGCAGATGTGTGACACACAAAATCTGCGCGACACGACTGACCGCATGCAGCTTCCGACCAACAGCTGTCGCGGCAGCACCTCCGATACCGGCATCCACCTCGTCAAAAATTACAGTAGGCACGCTGTCAGCGTTCGGAGCAAGACGTTTGAGTGCCAGCATCAAACGGGAGAGCTCACCACCTGAAGCAACCTTGGCCACTGGCATCAAAGGCTCCCCGGGATTGAGACTGACCAAAAATTCGATCCGCTCAAAACCTTCGTGTCCCGGTTTTTCTAACGGAGAAAAGGCCACTTCAAAGCTCGCTCCCGGCATGACCAGGTCATCGAGTTCGCCGAGCAAAGAGGCTGACAGCTGTTGAGCAACCTTTCGACGGGAACGTGTGAGGGCTTCCCCAATGGATTGATTCTCTGCAACAAGCGTGGCCAACTCAGCGACGAGACGATCCCGGGTTTCACCGTCAGTTTCCAGCAAGCTGATCTCTTGATCGAACTCATCTTTCAAACTCAGGATATCTTCTACGCTTGGAGCATATTTACGCTTTAGCCGGATCAACACATTGAGACGTTCTTCGATGGCCTCCAGGCGGTCCGGCTCGGAAACGATACGCCCAAGGTATGAGCGCAACTGCACTGCGGCATCTTCAAGATCGAAAAGGCTTCTTTTGATGGTCTCGGCAAGAGCCCCGAGCTCCTTGTCGATTTCCGCGAGAGACTCGAGATCACGTGCCAGGCCGCCGAGGATTTCGCAAACAGCACCTTCGCCGTCATAAAGAGCTTCGTAGCCGCTACGAGTGATCCCGGCAAGGCGTTCAACGTTCTGCAACAACAGGCGATCGGCAAGCAGTGAGGTTTCCTCTTCCACTGACAATTGCGCAGCGTCAATCTCATCAGCCTGATGACGCAAGAAGTCGAGGCGTTGCTGACGTTCACGTTCTGCAAGATCCAGCTGTTCGAGTTGCCCTGCCACGGTCTGCATCGACCGGTAGGAATTCTGATATGCAGCCACTTGTTCATCAAGGGCGCCATATCCGTCCAGGATTTTCAGATGCACGCTTCTCTGCAGCAGAGACTGGTGTTCATGCTGGCCGCAGACCGTTACAAGTTGCTCTGCCAGCGGCTGTAACTGGGCGAGAGTTGCCAGGCTGCCGTTAACATAGGCCCGACTGCGCCCTCCACTCTGCACAATACGCCTCAGGACAAGCTCCTCATCAACGTCGAATCCGGAGTTGACAAAAGACTGACGAATATCATCGCGGCCCACCATGTCGAACAGTGCCTCAACGGTCGCTTCGGCAGACCCGGCCCGCACCAGGTCGGGGCGAGCGCGATCTCCCAGCAACAAACCGAACGCATCGAGAATAATTGACTTGCCTGCACCGGTCTCACCTGTGAGGACATTAAAGCCTTCATCGAACGCGACTTCCAGCCGGTCAATAATAGCAAAGTTGGTGATAGTCAGGTTGAGCAGCATAGTTCTCTAAATGCGAAGCGCGAGGAGCGAAACGCGTAAAAGCAAACATATTAAGGGATTAAATGGATCAACGTTTGCAAAATTAAAGTTATTAATTTCAACACAGAGGCTTTATGAAGACAGTCGCACTTCGTGCTTCATCTTTCCCCCCACCGCAGTTTTGTGCGTAACACCTCAAAGTAATCTTTGCTCGGACTGTTTATCAGCAAGGTGGAGTGGTTCGATTTCCGCAGTTCGACAACATCGCCACATTCCAGAGGCATGCCTTCCTGTCCGTCCGCGGTGAACACAACATCCTGGTCCAGGGATTTAACCTCGATCCGGATCGTGGCCTCATCGGAGACAACAATCGGCCGGTTCGTCAAGGTATGCGGGCAGATCGGCGAGATAACGTGACAATGATTTCCGGGATAGATAATAGGCCCGCCGGCGGCCAGGTTGTAACCGGTGGAACCGGTCGGGGTCGAAACGATCAGACCATCAGCCTTGAAGGTCGTCAGATAATCATCATCTACCCAGGCGGCCATATCAATGATCCGGGCCAGGGCTCCCTTGTTGATGACAACATCGTTAAGCACTCGATAGCGCGCCACCTCCTGATCCCTGCGACGGATGACTGCCAACAGGCGCATCCGTTTAGAGACAGTGAAGTCACCTTTAGCAACCTGTTCCAACATCGGGAACAGCTCTGAACGGGTTATTTCGGTAAGGAACCCCAGGCTGCCAAGGTTGACGCCCAGAATGGGAGTGCGTAGTTCGCCAACCAGACGCGCAACGGAGAGGAGGGTCCCGTCACCTCCGAGCACAACCACCATGTCAACCAGAGGTGGAATATCCTGCCCTGGGTAGCCGCGCATATCTGCCATGGAATTGGCCAATGGCTCATCGACAAAGACTTCGATGTTGCGCTCAAGGAGCCAGGCAATAACCTCTTCGGCAAGACGAACCGCATCCTTGTGATGACGCTTGGCAAAAATCCCGATACGCTTCATAAACAACTTCCTCCAAATCGTAGCGACTCTAACATAGCGTTTCGCCAAAGTCTATGCCTATCAATGACTTACGGCGTCTCAGCCTTGTTCAAGCAGCCTCTTTTGTGATACTGTTTCAGCTTAACCTCTCACCCCTTTGGCAGTGATGGAACTTTTTACTTCAACAACCTCTGATAAAACACCGGCACCGTTGGCCGAGCGGCTTCGTCCACACCGTATCGACGAGATGGTCGGGCAGCAACACCTGCTTGGCGAAGAGGGAGTTCTGCGTCGCCTGATCGAACAGGATCAGCTCACCTCGGCCATCTTCTGGGGGCCACCAGGTACGGGGAAAACCACCCTGGCCAGAGTTATCGCCCAGACCACCCGTAGTAGTTTTATCGCCTTCTCTGCAGTTCTGCAAGGAGTCAAGGATATCCGGGAAGTCGTCGCGAAAGCCCAACAGGACAGGAACTATTACGGCCGCAGGACTCTGCTTTTCATCGACGAGATTCACCGCTTCAACAAAGCCCAACAGGATGCCCTGCTGCCCTGGGTGGAGAACGGCGACATCACCCTGATTGGCGCAACCACGGAAAATCCGTCATTCGAAGTCAACTCTGCCCTGCTCTCCCGTTCGCGGGTCTTTGTTCTTGAGCCTCTTTCCACTGAAGAAATCCAGCAACTACTGAAGCGCGCTCTCTCTTCACCGGAAGGCCTCGGCCTGCAACAACTCAGTATCGAAGACAAAGCGATTGAGTTCATCGCCGAGCAGGCACATGGAGATGCACGGTCCGCGCTCAACACTCTGGAAGTTGCTGCCTCCACCACTGCCGACAAAACGATCCGGCAGAGTGACGCTACGACAGCCATGCAGAAATCTCCACTGCTTTACGACAAGGGCGCTGAGGAGCATTACAACGTCATTTCCGCATTCATCAAAAGCATGCGCGGCTCCGATCCGGATGCGGCCATCTACTGGCTGGCGCGCATGATTGAAGCGGGAGAAGATCCCCTTTTCATCGCACGCCGCATGGTGATTTTCGCATCCGAGGACATCGGCAACGCCGATCCACGGGCACTACAGGTAGCTGTTGCCACCCAGCAGGCGGTTCATTTTATCGGTATGCCTGAAGGGCGCATCCCCCTGGCCCAGGCGGTCACCTACCTG